>JBKDZY010000640.1:0-4071 GCA_047971765.1 Hyphomicrobiaceae bacterium
TGGTGGCAGGTACGGAGTCCCGCATTGGCTCCAAGGGATAAGCAAAAGCGCACAGAGACCCTGTTCAATCACGCGCCTCTGCCGATCGCCCTCCTGGATGATGCCGAACGGCTGGCCTGCCTGCGCCTCATCCGGTCCGACAATGTCGGGCCAATCTCGTTTCGCGAACTCATCAACCAGTTCGGCGGCGCAACAAATGCCCTCGAAGCCCTTGCCGACATGGCGGACCGGCGGCGGTCCGGACGCCAAATCCGGATCTGCCCGCCTGCCCGAGCGGAAAACGAGCTCGAAGCCGCGGCCCGCATTGGTGCAACGCCGGTTTTCACGATCGAACCCGGCTATCCACCGGCCCTCGCGCATCTGCCCGCACCTCCACCTCTTCTCTACGCCAAGGGCAACAGGGAGCTTCTCCAACGCCCCATGACCGCCATCGTCGGTGCCCGCAATGGCTCCGCCGCCGGCATCAGGATGACCCGGATCATCGCGGCCCGGCTCGGTCAGGCGGGATTGATCGTCGTCTCCGGGCTCGCCCGCGGCATTGATACCGCCGCCCATGAAACAACCCTCGCCAGCGGCACCGTGGCCGTTCTGGCCGGTGGGCTCGATCATACCTACCCCCCCGAAAATGCAGCACTCCAACAGCAAATCGCCGAGCAGGGATGCCTGGTGTCCGAAATGCCGCCGGGCTTCCAGCCCCGTGGACAGGATTTCCCGCGGCGCAACCGGATCATCTCCGGCATATCCCTCGCTGTCGTCGTGATCGAAGCCGCCCGACGCTCGGGAAGCCTGATCACGGCCCGCGAAGCTGGCGAACAGGGGCGACTCGTGCTCGCCGTCCCCGGTCATCCACTCGACCCCCGGGCGGAAGGTCCCAACAAATTGATCCGCGACGGCGCAACGATGGTGCTCGATCCTGACGACGTCATCGCAGAGTTGAAGCCACTTCTGGCGGCCCCCGCGGCTCTCGCCCGCCCATGGCTGGCCGAACCCGATGCAACGCGATTTTCCCCGGAAGCCGCCAGCGACGATCCGGACACCCCGCACCCTGCCACCTCGAGGCGAGCTGTGGCAATTTCGCAACCAGTTTCGAAAGAAGAAAGGACCGGCAAGGCTTCGGGTGGCCCAACAGAAGTGCGGCAAAATCGCCCGATCAGCATCGCCGCAGATCAAGCCATCGACGCTGTCGTCGCCGTGCTTGGCCCATCACCCGTCAGCATCGATGAAATTGCGCGGGCTACCGGGCTCGAAGCGCGCATCGTTTCCATCGCCTTGCTTGAATTGTCACTGGGTGGCCGCATCGAGCAGCACGGTGGGCAACTTGTTTCCTTGCGGCCCACCCCGCTCGACGACGACCAGAATTGTTGAAAACCGGGCGCATTCACGCACGTCAATTGAACGTTTGCTCGGCCCGATTGTCTGTCCTCGCGTTTGGAGGACCCGTTTGCACTTGGTGAGACTTCATGGCTGCCCCCCGTATGCGTGGCCGTCCTGTCCGCACGGCCTCATGCAATAGAAGTGCGGCCTCTCAGCCCGCCTGCACTGTGGCCTTTCGCAAGGCTTCCCGGCGCGACAACTCGAGAAGTTCGCTCAGCGTTGCGCAATTGGTCTTCTTGGCCAATTTAGCAAGCTCTGATAGCATGTCGGCGATATATTCCAATGTCGAGTTGTGCATCGCTTCTGAGCGCTCAACTCCTGCGGCACAACGTTCGCCATGGTTGGCAGGTGCCACCATCTCCTTCACCGATTCGATAGCCCCAATTGTGTCCTGTTTCCGCATATTCACGTCCCCTCAAACTAACCAATATACTCACCACACCTACAAGAGGTAATGCACTCTCCGAGAAAACGCAACCTAAGGTGGCTAGAATCAACAGGCCTGGTCGCTTGCACGTTTGACAGCCTCTCTCCCGTCAACCATATGCTGATCGAAATGGGGGACCAGAACGGCTCTGGAGTTCTGTGTCGCTCGAGGCAAGGCCGTCACGAAGCGTGGCCTAGGTAAGTGGGCTGACATGAACGTTGTCATTGTGGAATCTGCCGCCAAGGCAAAAACGATCAATAAGTATCTGGGACCCGGCTTCACGGTCATCGCCAGTTACGGCCACGTGCGCGATTTGCCGTCGAAAGACGGTTCGGTGGAGCCGGACAACGATTTCGCCATGCACTGGTCAGCGGACGAGGACCGCTCCCGCAAGGTCATGCGCGAAATCACGGAAGCCGTCCGCAAGGCCGACAAACTCATTCTCGCCACCGACCCCGACCGCGAAGGCGAGGCCATTTCCTGGCATATCCTTGAGCTTCTGACCCAGAAGAAGGCCTTGAAGAAAGGCGTCCCGGTCGAGCGGGTGACGTTCAATGCTGTCACCAAGCAGGCTGTTCTCGACGCCATGAAGGCGCCCCGGGAGATTGATGCACCGCTTGTCGAGGCCTATCTCGCCCGCCGCGCCCTCGACTATCTGGTCGGCTTCACACTGTCGCCCGTCCTTTGGCGCAAATTGCCGGGAACCCGGTCGGCAGGGCGCGTCCAGTCCGTGGCTCTTCGGCTGGTCTGCGACCGCGAACTCGAAATCGAGAAGTTCCAGACCGAGGAGTACTGGACAATCATCGCGCGCCTGGCGAGCCAGAAGGGTGATGCTTTCGAGGCGCGCCTCCATGCCATCGGTGGCAAACGCCTGGACCGCCTGGAGATCAAGGACGAGGCCTCCGCCGCAGCCATCAAGGCCGCCGTTTCGGGCCGCTCGTTCGCCGTCAGGTCGGTCCAGAAGCAGGCCCGCAAGCGCAACCCCTATCCGCCGTTCTCCACTTCCACGCTGCAGATGGATGCGTCCCGCAAACTCGGATTTGCCGCGAAACAGACCATGCAGGTGGCCCAGCGCCTCTACGAGGGCGTTGATCTAGGTGGTGAAACGGTCGGCCTCATCACCTACATGCGAACCGACGGCGTCACCATCATTCCCGAAGCCGTGGCCGCGATCCGCCGCGAGATCGAGAACCTTTTCGGCAAACGCTACGTCGCCCCGTTCATCCGCGAGTACAAGGCCCGCGCCAAGAACGCCCAGGAGGCCCACGAGGCGGTGAGGCCAACGGATATCACGCGCGCTCCCGACAAGGTTCGCCAATACCTCAAACCGGATGAAGCCCGTCTCTACGAACTCATCTGGAAACGCGCCGTCGCCAGCCAGATGGCCTCCGCCGACGTCGAGCAGACGACCGCCGACATCGAGGTGGACGGCAGCGATTCCAGGCGCTTCACCTTCCGCGCGTCAGGCTCCGTGATCCAGTTCGATGGCTTCCTCAAGCTCTACGATGAAGGCCGCGACGACCGCCAGCGAACCATCGACAAAGGCAAGGACGACACCAGCGGCGACGACGATGACAGTCGCCGGTTGCCTGCCTTGGCCGAGGGCGAAGCCGTGAAGGAACGCGGCATCGACACCCACCAGCATTTCACGCAACCACCACCCCGCTTCACCGAGGCAACCCTCGTCAAGCGCATGGAGGAACTCGGCATAGGCCGGCCGTCGACCTACGCCTCGACCCTCGCCGTCCTGCAAGAGCGCAACTACATGCGCATCGACAAGAAGCGGCTCATCCCCGAGGACCGCGGGCGTCTTGTGACGGCATTTCTCGAGAGCTTCTTCAGCCGCTACGTGGAATACGACTTCACAGCGAGCCTCGAGGAGAAGCTCGACCTCATTTCCGATCACAAGCTCGCCTGGAAGGATGTCCTGCGTGAGTTCTGGCGCGAGTTCATGACCGCGGTGAACGAGACCAAGGACTTGAAGGTCTCCGAAGTCCTTGATGCGCTTAACGATCTGCTCGGCCCCCACATCTTCCCCGACAAGGGGGATGGCACCAATCCGCGCCTGTGCCCGAAGTGCGGCGTGGGCATCCTGTCGCTCAAGATCTCCGGCCGAAGCGGCGCTTTCGTTGGATGCAGCAATTACGGCAACGAAGAGAACCCCTGCCGCTATACCCGCCAGATCAGCCAGAGCGGCGAGGAGGGCGATGGCGCCCTTGTGGACGGCAAGGTCCTGGGCATCGACCCGGTCACCGAAGAAGAAGTGACAC
>JBKDZY010000641.1:0-7002 GCA_047971765.1 Hyphomicrobiaceae bacterium
CGCACGTTCCAGATCACGTCAACGTTTGCGTCGATGACCGTGGCCGAGAACGTGGCCGTTGCACTGCTGCCGGTCACGTCCAGTCCGTGGAGTGCCGCCCGCCTGCCACGGACGCCGCCGGCGCGCGCGCGCGAGCTGATCGACGCCGTGGGGCTCACCGCGCTTGCCGACAGAACCGCCGGGCTGCTCGCCTATGGCGATCTCAAGCGGGTGGAGCTTGCCATCGCCCTTGCCAATGAGCCACGTGTTCTGCTGATGGACGAGCCGACAGCCGGAATGGCGGCGGCGGAACGCGCCTCGCTGATGGCCCTGGCAGTCAAGACGGCGCGTGAGCGGGGGGCCGCCATACTCTTTACCGAGCACGACATGGACATCGTCTTCCGCCACGCCGAGCATGTTCTGGTGATGGGCAGCGGCCGGCTGATTGCGCAGGGCACGCCGGACGAGATCCGTGCCGATCCGACCGTGCGCGACGTCTACCTTGGCCGCAGCGGACGAACAGCCGGCATCCCTGGCGGAATTAGCGAGGATGGCCGCGATGACGCATGAGGCAGCGCCCGACGCCATGCTGACCGTGCAGGATCTCGCCGCCTGGTATGGAGAAGCGCAGGCGCTGTTCGACATCGGCTTTCGCGTCGGGCCGGGCGAGGCCGTGGTGCTTCTGGGGCGCAATGGTGCGGGCAAGTCGACCGTTCTCAAGTCGCTGATGGCGATCGAGGCGCGCCGCCGGGGCCGCATCACGTTCGCGGGTGCCGACCTCTCGAGGTGGGCAACCCACCGGATCGCACGGGCCGGCCTCGGCTACGTTGCAGAGGACCGGCGGATCTTTTCCGGGTTGACGGTTGCGGAGAACCTCGCGGTTGCGGAACTGCCGCCACGGGATGGGCTGGAGCCGTGGGATCTCGCAGCGATATGGCGGCTCTTTCCACCGCTTGAACGGATCGCGGAGCGACGGGCGGGACATCTTTCGGGTGGCGAACAGCAGATGCTGGCGATCTCCCGGACGCTGATGGGCAATCCGCGCTTCCTGCTTCTCGACGAGCCGACGGAGGGGCTGGCGCCGGTCATCCTGGACCGGATTGCCGATACGCTGCTCGGGCTCAAGGCCCGTGGTCTGGGGATGCTGGTGGCCGAGCAGAACCTGGCGTATGTGGGCAGTTTCGCCGATCGGGCGCTGATCCTGGAAACCGGCCATCTGCGCTATGACGGGAGCATCCACGATCTCGAAGCGCAGCCCGATGTGGTCCGGCGCCATCTCGCCCTGTGACGTTGACCGCCGCCCGTCGAAGGCGTCCTGCTCAGGCGCGTCCGAGCACGTTGCGCGCGGCCCGCTTGAGCTCTTCGCGATAATCGGGATGCGCAATGGCGACCATGGCGGCTGCACGCTGGCGTAGCGTTTTGCCCGCCAGTTCTGCCCTGCCCCATTCGGTGGCGATCACATCCACATCACTGCGCGGTGTCGTGACCGGACCGGAAAGGGCCGACTTGATGCGACTTCCCTTGCCGTCCGGCGTAGTGCTTGCAAGCGCAATGACGGAGCGCCCACCCGGCGACAGCCGCGCGCCGCGCACATAATCCACCTGCCCGCCGATGGTGCCCACGTAGTCCCCGCCAATGGCTTCGGAGTTGACCTGGCCGGTCAGATCGACTTCGAGTGCGCTGTTGATGGACATGAAGTTCGACAGGGCCGCCAGCACCTCGGGCGCATGCGTGTAGGCGGGCGGCATGAAGCGCAAGGCGGGGTTGCGATGAGCGAACCGGAACAGCGCCTCGCTGCCGATCATGTTGCCGGTGATGGTGACGCCGCGATCAACCTCCTTGAACGCGTTGGTTGCGGCACCCGATTTCATCAGTTCCATGACCCCATCACTGATGGTGCCGCCATGGATGCCGAGATCGCGATGGTGCACCAGGGCCTCGAGGATGGCATCCGGAATGGCGCCGATGCCCGGCTGAACGCAAGCCCGGTCCGGCACCAGGTCAATGACATTGGCAGCAATGCGGCGCTCGATATCGCCGATCGGGGACCGCTTGATCGAGACCAGCGGCCGGTCCGTCTCGATGGCAATGTCGATGTCGTCCCGTGTCAGTTCACGCTGGCAGGTGGTCCATGGCGTCCGGGCATTGAGCTCGGCGACGACGGTGCGGGCCTTGGCCATCGCGCTGACGATGTAGTCGGCAACAATGCCAGAGCTGAGGGCGCCGTTCTCGTCAGGCCGGGTGGTCTGCACCAGCGCCACATCGCAGCGGATCTCGCCTCTCTCGATCATGCCGGGGAGGCGCGAATAGTGGATGGGGTAGATGTCGATCAGGCCCGCACGCGAGAGCGGACGAATGCCGGCTGTTCCCGCCGTGCCGCAGAAGTCCACCACATCCGTCTGCTCGGCCGCGAGCGTGCGCGAAAAATTGGTCGCGAGAAACACCGTGAAACGGCCACCGATCTGGTGACGCTGGGCCATCAGGCTCTCGCTCAACGCCTGTGGCTCGCCGCAGGCCTGGTTCCACATCACGACGTCGCCCGGCCGAACGATCTCGGACCAACGCAGACTGTCAGCGGCCACGATCCTCATTGAAACCTCCCATATCGGGGCTGACGGAACGACCGGGGATCACGCCCCCAGGCGCATCACCCTCCGGCACGACCATCGGCCACCGCCCTGTGCAGCATGAGGACCGGAACCAGCCCGACGAATACAATTGCCAGCGCCCCGACACTGGCCGCCTCGACCTGCTCCAGCGCCGCCAGGGAAAACACATGGGTGGCCAGCGTCTCGAAACCGAAGGGGCGCAGGAGCAGGGTGGCCGGCAACTCCTTCATGGCATCAACAAAGACCAGCAATGCCGCCGTTGCAAGGGCCGGCAACAGCAACGGCAGATGGACACGGCGCAGCGCCGACAAGGCCGTTTCGCCAAGCGTGCGGGCCGCGGCATCCAGGTTCGGGGAAATCTTCTCGAGCCCCGCCTCCACCGTTCCCTGGGCTACCGCCAGCAGGCGGACAGTATAGGCCAGCACGAGCATACCCAGCGTGCCGGTGAGCAGTAGTCCGGTCGAGATGCCGAACCAGGCGCGCATCAGCGCGTCGAACCAGTTGTCGAACGCGGCGAGCGGAATCAGCAGGCCCAGCGCCAGGACGGTTCCCGGTAGGGCGTAGCCGATGCTGGTCAGCTTCACGGCGGGGCGGGTAAACCCGTTGGCGGCCACGCGGCGCGCATAGGACAGGATGACCCCCAAGGCGACGGCGGAGATGGCCGTCAACCCGGCAAGGGAAACGCTATTGACGGCGGCCTGCCAGAACCCCTGCTCGAATGCCTCGTCCATGTGCCGCCAGGCATTCGACAGAAGGATGCCAAACGGGATGCAGAAGCCGATGACCACCGGCAAAGCGCAGACCAGGAACGCGGCGGCGGCCTGAACCCCGCGCAACTCGGCAAACGGGATGGACCGCATCCTGCCCGTGGTGTTGTGCACGCGGCCACGGCCCCGGGCCAGGTTCTCGAACCAGAACAGCAGGGCCACGAAGGCCAGCGCCACGAGCGCGATCTGGGCAGCGCCGGCCAGGCTCGAGCGTTGCAACCAGGTTGCATAGATCGCCGCCGATACCGTTTCGATGCCGAGATGACGGACCGCGCCCAGGTCGTTCAACGTTTCCATCAACGCCAAGGCCACACCGGCCGCCAGCGCCGGCCTGGCCAGCGGCAATGCGACGGCCCGGAACGCCCCCCAGGGCGAGCGCCCGAGTGTGCGCGCCACCTCCATCACGCAGACCGATTGCTGCACGAAACTGGCGCGGGCTGTCAGATACACATAGGGATACAAGGTTGCCGACATGATGAAGATGGCGCCAGGCATGGTCCGCACGTCGGGAAACCAATAATCCGTGGCCCATTGCCATCCCGTCAGCGCGCGCAGGAGCGTTTGCACAGGGCCCGTGTAGTCGAGGAAATCGACATAGGCGTAGGCGATGATGTAGGTCGGGATGGCAAGCGGGAGGACCAGCATCCGGTCTACGATGGCGCGGCCCGGGAACCGGTACATGGTCACGATCCATGCGGTCATGGTTCCGGTGGCAAGCGTGACGATGCAGACTCCGGCCAGCAGCACCCCGGTATCAGTGAGCACGCGCGGCAGTACGGTTGCCATCAGGTGCTGCCATGTCCCGCTTGTCGGGCGCAGTGCAAGAACGGTGGTTGTTGCCACCGGAAGCAGCATCACGCACAGGATCAGCCCCACGGTAATGGTCCACCAGGGCGACGCCTTGCGCCGTGCACGCCAAAGGCCCAGCTTCTCCTTCAGGCCAACGAGGCCTTGAAGCGGACCGAGCGCGGATGCGGGTTGTGACGGAATGGGCACTGGCAACTTCGATGCAGGGGCTGATCATGGCGTATGCGGCAGATGCGATGGGCACTGCGGCGACGCACCTCGATGCAGGCATAGCCGCAAACCTGGACAGCGGCAACGACTGGAGCACGCGGCGGCCCCGTGCCGATGGACACCGCTGGAGGACTGACAGCACACACCGGGCACCGTCGGCCCGGGGACGCAAGACGTCCGAGACTTAACAATCCATTAGAAGACTTTATTTAAACTGGCTGGATGTTGTCAGTACCGATCCCGTTCACGCATTAACGGGGATTATTTGCCGCTACCACAAGCGTGGCCAGGACCTTGGAAGAGTTGATGTGGCAACGTTGAGTTTGCGGTTCGCGTCCAGGATTTCGTGATGTTCAAAGCCGAAAAGATACTGGATGGCCCGCGTGCGCTCCCCCTACAGGCCGCATTGGAGGCGCTCTTCGTTGGCGGCGAGGGCAAGGCGCTGCTGGTGGCACGGCAGGACAGGATCATTGCGTGCAACGACGAGGCGGCCGCATATTTCGGGATGACACCCGCACAATTGACCTCGACAAGGTCGATCAGCGACCTTTTCCACCGGCGTCCGGCGGCAGGGGCCGGCGGTACGCTGGCGAAACCTGCAGCAAAACCGACCGATCACCAGGACAATCCACCCGAGCTGCCGCGGCGCCCACTTGGGAGCAGCTTTCCCGACATCTTCGTCTACACGGTGCTTGGCGAGGGCGCCAGCCTGCGGACCACTCGAACGGACATGGCGATTGACGACGCCCCGGCGCGTGCGGATCGCGCGCGCAATCAGGACACGGTGCTGCTGGACGCCGCCATCAACACAATGGCCTATGGAATTGCCGTTATCGACAGTGAGCAGAAGCTGCTGATCGCAAATGCGCAGTTCGGCGAACTGCTCGGGATTCCACGCACCGATCTTCGGTCCGGCCAGCCGCTCGGCAATGCCCTGCTGGCCAGCATGTATTGCACCCAGGGCGACCATCTGGCCTTCACACAGGACTGGCTGCAGGAGCCTGGCGAGGGCAATCTCGCCCTGGCGAACGACACGCTGTTGCATGTGGTCCGCAAGGACATGGGCGGCGGCATGGTCATCACGCTGGAGGACATCACGAAGCGGGAAAGGGACAAGAAGCGGCTGGAGCAGTCCAACCAGGAGCTTCAGGATTTCGCCTATGTCGCCTCGCATGACCTGCAGGAACCGCTGAGGAAGATCCAGACCTTTGTCGACCGCATCCAGTACAAGCGCGTTGGATCCCCACCGGATGACCTGACCCTGCCGCTGGACCGCATCCAGGATGCGGCAGCCCGGCTGCGCCGCCTCATCGACGCGCTTCTCGGCTATGCTCGGCTGGGGAGCCGCCCCGTGGAAGTGGGCATGGTCGACCTCAACGTGATCGCGGCGCAGGTCTTTTCCGACCTGCAGGTCCGCATCGAGGAGACCGGGGCGCACATCGAGATGTCACATCTTCCGACGCTGGAGGCAGATCCCACGCAGATGCGCCAGCTCCTGCAGAACCTGATCTCGAACGCGCTGAAATTCGTCCGCCTCGACGTTCAGCCGGTCGTCAAGGTATCCGGCTCGATCGGGACATGGCTGAATGGAAAGGCCAGCGTGCAACTGGTTGTCAGCGACAACGGCATCGGCTTCGAGAACATCCACAAGGACAAGGTGTTCCAGATTTTCCAGCGGCTCCACGGGCGCCAGGACTATGAAGGCTCGGGCGTGGGCCTGGCCACTTGCCGGCGCATTGCCGACCGTCACAACGGTTCCATTGACGCCGATGGCCGGCCCGGCGAAGGCGCCACCTTCAAGGTGCTGCTGCCTGCCGCCGCGCCGCTTGCAAGGGTCGCCTGAAGCACGTCGCCATGGGTTTCTGGGTTTCTGCTTCAGGCCAATTCCGGTTTGGCCGGAATTGGCCTGGCTTGTTTACGTTCATGCGCCGTACCAGCCTTCGGCTGGGCGCTCCGCGAGGGCGGCGTTAGCTGCCTGAACCGCAGTCGCGGCCTGAGCGTTTCCATCCAAATCTGAAACGCGCTATATCTCTTCTCCCCGGTCGGCGCGACGCGAAAACTCCGTCTGGCCGCCTGCCGCCAGGATGCGTGCCTGCTCGACCCAGTTCTCCCGCTCGATCCGGCCCTTGAAATCCAGGACATGACTGACACGCTCGATCTCGCTGGTCTGCCACTGCGCGATCTGGGCATAACTGGTGATGCCCATGGAGTTGAGCTTCTTCTCAATCAGCACCCCAATACCGCGAATGCGCTTGAGGTCATCCAACTGCCCAGGCTCCGCCATACGGGCGGCCCCAAGGGCTTCGGAACGCACCGAGCGCAGCGATGCCAGTTCACTCAGGTTCTCGCGCTCGGCCCGATCGTCATTGCCGTCGCGGCCTTCGTTGCGGTCACCGCGATCATCACGGTCGCGGCCACCGTTACGCTCTGGCCGCTCTCGACCTTCACGGCGCTGCCAATAACGCTCGGAGTACCGGCTGCCGTCCCGTGAACCGTTTCGAGGTTGCCAAGGCTCACGCGGCGGGCGGGGGTCGCGATCCGAGCGTTCCCAGTCGCGGGACTCACGATCAGCTCGTGGTTCGCGGTCGCCGCGGGGCTCACGGTCAGCCCGTGGTTCACGGTCGCCGCGG
>JBKDZY010000642.1:0-1583 GCA_047971765.1 Hyphomicrobiaceae bacterium
GTTCCGCAAGACCAAATCAACCTCACAGACCGGAGTGCCTGATGTTCGATTTCAAGACAAAGCGGCCTGACAGATGGTTGGGGGCCCTGCTCATGGCGCCCCTGCTGCTTGCTGCTTGCGCGACCCGCCCGGCCAGCGCGGCCGACGTGGTCAACATCTATTCCTACCGCGAACCGCGGCTCATCCATCCCCTGCTTGCCGCGTTCACCCAGAAGACCGGCATCAAGACCCAGCTTGTCTATGGCCAAGATGGCCTGCTGGAGCGCGTGGCCGCCGAAGGCAAGAACAGCCCCGCCGACGTGATCCTGACGGTCGATATCGGCCGGCTGGCCGATGCCAAGGCCAAGGGGATTTCACAGCCCATCACCTCGCCGACCGTCATCGCCAATATTCCCGCCACCTATCGCGATCCGGAGGGACACTGGATCGGACTGACGGAGCGTGCGCGGATCGTATTCGCCTCCAAGACCCGGGTGAAACAGGACGCGATCACCTATGACGAACTTGCCGACCCGAAATGGAAGGGCAAGATCTGCATGCGGTCGGGGCAGCACACCTACAATATCGGGCTGCTCGCCTCCATCATCGCCCATGAAGGGCCGGCCAAGGCCGAGGCCTGGGCAAAGGGCGTGAAAGCCAATCTTGCGCGCAAACCTGCCGGTGGCGATCGCGACCAGGCGAAGGCCATTTTCGCCGGCGAATGCGACCTTGCGGTTGCCAATACCTACTACATGGCGGCCATGCAGCAGAACACGCGCAACCCCGAGCAGCAGAAGTGGGCGGCGGCCATCAAGATCATTTTCCCGGATGCCAAGGACCGGGGAACGCATGTCAACATTTCCGGTGCGGTGCTGGCCAAATATGCGCCGAACAAGGCGAATGCGATCAAGCTCATTGAGTTCCTGACCGGTCCGGATGGACAGAAGGTCTATGCCGACGCCGTCAACGAGTACCCGTTGCTCAAGGGCGTGCCGGCCTCGAAGCTGGTGGAAAGCTGGGGCAAGCTGGTTCCCGACAAGCTGGCCTTCAGCCGCATCGCCGCGTTGCGCCGCCAGGCTTCACAGATCATGGACAAGGTGGCGTTCGACGCAGGCCCGGGAAGCTGAGTCGCAGACGCACAAGGACCACGGCGCATGACAGAAAAGAGCATCCGCCCGGGTGCTCTTTGACGTTTCACGCGATTGATTCACGTGGAACACCCGTCGCGGTTGCTGAGCCCGGCATGACGCGGGCGGGTTCTGCGTTCACACCTGCAATCGGGACGCACGAAAGCAAAACCGGCCCCGATACGCTCGAGGCCGGTTGCAATATTCCGTGACTGCCGCTTGCTCAGCGCACGCGGCGTGGGTTCATGTAGAGGTCTGTTTCCTGCCGCTGCAGTTTCGGGAACGAACGCCCGCTTTGCATCTGGCGGTACAGCGACTTGATGTGGCGGCGCGTCGACCGGTTGAAGACCAGCATGCCGCAGAACATCTGGAGCACCATGACAAGGTGGGCGCTCGCGTATTCGGTCTTGACGCGACCACGCCAGTGACCGGTGATCGAAACGAAACGGCCATCCAGATGGGCAATGGTCCGGTCCC
>JBKDZY010000643.1:0-2094 GCA_047971765.1 Hyphomicrobiaceae bacterium
GGGATATCATCGAAGGTGGAGCGGTCCATGGCCAAATGGGGGACGGTGTTGTCGCGGGTCACGTCATAGGAGTGTGTATCAACAAGGCCGGCAACGAGAGAGGGCTTCATAGCGCGTTTCCAGGGTGATGACGGATGGGCGGAGGCGAAAGCAGGTTTCGCCTGCCGAACCATCGGCCATCGTAGCGCCTCGGGCAAGTGCCGGTGGGACGCAAGTCCGCACTCGCGAGGCGAACCGGCCCTGCGGCCGGGATCGTGACACGCCGGCACCTACTGCTTCGTCTGCAGTTTCGCCTTCGAGACCTGCGTGGCCACCCTGGCTTTCGGGACCTTGATGCCGCATCGCTCCATGGGCAGGGCGGTGGTTGCCCATCCGGATTTGGCAATGGCGACCACATAGCGCCGGCAGTTGCGGCCTGCGCCATCCACAAAGGTCACGCGGAACTGCGCTAGGCCGGCAATGCGGCGCTTCGGCCAATCGAGGACTTCTCCGTCGGGCGTTTCGGCAAGCGCCTTGTCGATGGCGCGCCTGGCGTTGCGGAAGTCGCGGTCGGACAGCCGGGCCAGCACGACATGGGAGAGATCCGGATGGAGACCGACGGCTTCGGCGCGTCGGCCCAGGCGATCTGTCGGTGTCGGCGGCTGTGCGTGCCGGGCCTCATCCCGGGTCCCATCTGGTGCGGCTTCGCCGATTGAACCGGTGGTGACTTTCGCCGCTGGCGCTTCCGCCTCAGGCGGAGTTGACACCGGCGCGATCTCGCGCGGGATCAGCAGGCTCAGCTGCGGCAGTGGCGGCGGCGGGAGATCGGCAGCCATCCGGCTCATCCCCGGTCCACCTCCGGCCGCTGGACCGCCCGCCACACTGCCGCCCGGCGTCTCCGGACCACTGATTGCATAAGCTTCAACCAACTGTCCGAGCTGGCTTGCGAGCGGACCCACCCATGCCATGTTGCCCGTCCACCAGGCCCAGCCCACGGCGCTGACAATCATTGCAACGCTCAACTGACGGCGGCGACGGCGTCGCGTGAAGTTGGCCAACGGCGGCCCAGCGCGATCATTGGGGGTGATATGCCAAGCCGCGTCGCTCTCCAAGCGATCGGCAGACGACTGATAGGACCGGTTGCGGCGCGCGGCGAGCGTTGGGGCTGACATCATACTGAAGACTCGACGGTTTGACCCGCCCCTCTGATGAAAGTGCCCGCTACAACAATGACAACAAAACGATAGCCGCGGCGAAAAGAAGGCAACGTTTCAAATGGTCTTCCGCCGCCCTGTCATGCCGTCGAAAGTGGCCGCTGTTCACGCGGGCGCCGTCAATCCACCCTCACAATCGCAATCAGTGGCGCAATCAGTGGCGCGGACCCTCTTCACATTCTGCGGGGAAGCGGCTAGAGGAGAGCTTCGCGGTGCAGTCAGGTTCCCCGTGAGCCGGATTGCCGACGCGAACTGCGGGTGTAGCTCAATGGTAGAGCAACAGCCTTCCAAGCTGATGACGAGGGGTCGATTCCCTTCACCCGCTCCAATAAATCAACGATCTCCCGAGCCGGGAACAAGTGTCGCGCACGCCGTCGCTGCAGGCGTCGATGGAACTGGTGGCGTCTGGATGTTGACGAATACACCCCTCCCCGCCCAAGCGTTGCGCTTCGCCGCTTTCCGCTCCTGACAACAGGCACGGCCGTTCGCGCCTCGACAGAAAAGTGCCCGAGTTGATCCGTCGCACGCCCACGGATCACCGTTTGACTATCGTTGGCCCGGGGTGTCCCTGGGCGCCCAGGCATTCATTCTCTTTTCCTGCTGGACCACGCGGACCAGCCCCTGACGCGACATATCGAGGTTTCATTCCATGGGCACCGCCGCAGACCAAAGCCGTCCCCTGCTTTTCCAGCCGCTGACCATCCGCGGCGTCACGTTCAAGAACCGGCTGGTGCTCTCGCCGATGATCCACTACGGCGCGGAGCCAGGCCACCTGTGCGGCGCCTACCATCTCGTGCATCTCGGCAAGTTCGCTCTCGGCGGGTTCGGCTGCATCTTCACGGAGACCACCGCAGTCGAACCGCGCGGCCTCACTACCGATTTCGACCTTGCCATCTTCACG
>JBKDZY010000644.1:0-4842 GCA_047971765.1 Hyphomicrobiaceae bacterium
GCTGAGATCAGATTTTCCATCGATCCCGGGACAACTGAATTGTTTCTGTGCCGATCCGGGAGCAGCCTGGTTGCGCAGGGTGACGTGACTGGTCCAGTCTGTTTCTGCCGAAGCGCCGGCAGCAAAAAGCGAATTGCCCGTAACAAGTAGTATGGCAAGCCAAATATGGCGCGAACCGATCATATGTCACCCCTTCATCCGCACCAATCCAAGGCGCACCCACGCAAACGGGGTATATTCGGTGTGATTGTCAAATTTTGAGGTGGTGCCCAGGGGCGGAATCGAACCACCGACACTGCGATTTTCAGTCGCATGCTCTACCAACTGAGCTACCTGGGCATAGCGGATGAAAGCACGTCCACCCGCCGAAGCGACGGCTCTTATAGAAGCCACATCCTGTCCTGTCTAGGGGTGATCGCGGCATGACTGAAGCATCGTCCGCGCCGGATGCCCCACGATCCACCCAATGGCTGTCTGGTGGGGCCATTGGCGGACACAGGCCAGCTCGGACCTTGTACGAACAGCTAGTGGATATCTTGCCGTCTCGACGGTTGCTTCGCTTCCCCGCTCAATGTAAAACGCCGGGGCTGCTGCCCCATGGGCGTGAGCGGATAGAACCCGGCGCCTTTCCGAATGCGGCTGCAGCAACCCGAATTGAAGAAGCCAACGTGACACGACACACACTCGGCTCTGGCACGCCAGAGGCGTCGAAACGTCTTCCAGCCGGCTTAGCTCAGCGGTAGAGCAGCGGTTTTGTAAACCGAAGGTCGGGGGTTCAATCCCCTCAGCCGGCACCACAAATCCAGCTCCATGAAGCAATCCGGCCGATACCCGCCATCCAGTTCACCTGAGTTGCGCAGAATTGAATAGACGAACGCAAACAAAGCTAAATCGGCCTAGTCGCGCTTGTGCCACCACGCATCCAGCACCACACCCGAGAGGGATGATCGCTTCGGCCCCTCGATCGTATTCCACCACGCAATCCAGCTCCCCTTGGCGTGGTAGAGCGGAACCACATAGTCGCCCGAAATCAACAGCCGATCCAAGGCACGAACCGCATCGGTGAACGCGGGCCGCTCCTTCGCGTCCAGGATTTCACGGATGACCGCATCCACCGCCGGATCCTTGACGCCTGCGAAGTTCAACGTGTTGGGGCCGGCATAACTGGCCGAACCCCATCGGTTGATCTGCTCGTTGCCTGGCGACGGCGACGATCCCCACGTCCCTTGCATCATGTCAACGTCGAAAGTCTTCAGGCGCTCCCAGCGCTGCGCACTGTCCGTCAGACGGATATCGGTGCGGATTCCAAGCCGTTTCAGATTGTCGGCATAGGCCTGGAACAAGCGCTCCTCGCTGCGCTTGGCGGCCATCATCTCGAATGTCAAAGGTTCGCCCGTCGCCGCTTTCACCATCACCCCGCCGCGCTGCCGGTATCCGGCCTGGCGTAGCAGCTCGTAGGCCTTGCGGAGGTTGTCGCGGTTCCGCCCCGAGCCATCACTTTCGGGGAAATGGTAGGTGCCGTCCATCACGGCCGGCTTCACCTGCGACAGATACGGCGCCAATAGCGCCCGTTCGCGCGCACTTGCCGGTCGCCCATGCGAGGACAGGTCCGAGCGCGCGAAATAGCTCTGGGTGCGCACATAGCGGCCATGGAACAGGTTGCGATTGACCCACTCGAAATCGAAAATCAGGATCAGCGCCTGGCGCACTCTCTGATCGGCGAACACCGGACGCCGTGTATTGAAGACGAACGCCGTCATGCCCGCCGGCCAGCCGATGGGCACCTCCGCCCTCTTGACCCTGCCACTGGTCACCGCCGGAAAGCCGTAGCCTTCCGCCCAGCGCCCCGCATCGTCCTCCGTGCGAAAATCAAGGTCTCCCGACTTGAACGCCTCGAACATCGAGTTCTGGTCGCGGAAGTACTCGTATTGGATCCGGTCGAAATTGAACAACCCCCGCGTTGCCGGCCGGTCGTTCGCCCACCAGTCCTTGACCCGTTCGAGCACCAGCGACCGCCCTGCCTCGACTTTCGAGACCCGGTAGGGCCCTGAACCGATTGGTGCATCCAGCGTCGTCTGTTCGAAGGTCTCCGCCCGCGTGAGATGGCGCGGAAGAATAGGCATCAAGCCGAGCAGCAGCGGCGTCTCCCGGTTGGAGGCGTCGCGCAGTGTGAACCGCACCGTTTCGTCTCCCAGCGCCTCGGCCTTGCTGACGTTGGAATAATGCGACCGATGATAAGGCTGCCCCTTGTCCTTCAGCAAACGCCAGGAGTGGATGACATCGGCACTCGTCACCCGCTTGCCATCGGAGAAGCGGGCCGCCGGATCGAGGTGAAAGACAATCCACGACCTGTCGTCGGGCATCTCGACCGAGCGGGCCAGCAATCCGTAGAGCGTGAACGGCTCGTCGGCCGATCGCTCCATCAGGCTTTGATAGACAAACTCCCGAATACCGGCCGGTGCGACCCCTTTCAGAATGAAGGGGTTGAGGCTGTCGAACGTACCGAGCGAACCGAGCCTGATCGTCCCACCCCGCGGCGCCTTCGGATCGACATACGGGAAGTGATCGAACCCGGCAGGCAGCGCCGGCTGCCCGTGCATGGCAATGGCATGGCGCGGCTCGGCAGCAACGTCACGCAAGCCCGCAAGCAGTGGCAGGAAAACGAGAATCAAGAGCAGACAAAGCCTGTGCGGGATGACGTGCCAGACCCCGGCAGATTCCCCGCATACTGACCGTGCTTGTCCACATTCCATTCCCGGCTGCTCCTCGCTTTTCCCGACATCCTGTGCCACCCATGCAGGTGTCAATGGCAATCGTTTGACCGATGCTATGAAGCGTGTCACCACAGCAACGCCACAGGTCAAATAACCTGGAGAAGTTGCCGCATGAACAGGCTCAGGTCACGGGATTGCCGCAATCCGGCCTTTACTCGCGACGTGTTGCTGGTCTAACGCCCTAGGGTAGTAATGGCCGGACGCTTTTGGCTCGAAGCCGCAGGCAACGGGAGTGCCTGCCTGGAGCTTGAAATGCATGGTGGGGCCGGCGGGGATCGGCTGCGATATAACGCTTTAAGGGGAAGTCATGAAGGCGATAGCTTCAAATGCGCGCTTCGGGTGGCGGTTGGCTGGAACTGCCGGCTTTGTAGCAGCTTTGGCCCTGGGCAGTGGCGCCGCCCTGGCACAGAAAAAAAAGTCCGAACCGGCGAAGGCGCCGCAGAGTGCCTGGGTCAAGTTGTGCGAAAAAGCACCTGTCATGATCCAGGACAAGTCAGGCAAGCCCCAGCGCAGCGAAAAGAACATCTGCCTGACCCATCACGAGCGGCTGGACGGCAATACCGGCATGGTGCTGGTGTCGGCTGCCGTGCGCGACGTCGAAGGCCAGAACAAGCGCTACATGATGGTGATGGTGCCGCTCGGCATGGCCATCCAGCCCGGCCTGCGCGCCAAGATCTATGATGCTGACATGTGGGCCAAGGCACAGAAGAACGAGAAGGTTGACGACTCGAAGATCGAATCCATCAAACTGCGGTTTTCCTTGTGTCATCCGGCCGGCTGCACCGCCGAGATGGAATTGAAGGACGACCTCCTCGCCAAGCTGAAAGCTGGCGCCGGCATGATGGTGTTCTCGATCAATGCCAATGGCCAGGTCATCGCCTTCCCGGTGCCGTTGACCGGCTTCTCCGCGGCCCTTGCCGGACCGCCGATCGACAACAAGAAATACAGCGAGGCACGCAAGGCACTGATGAAGCAGATCGCCATGCGCCAGCAGCACATGATGGAAGAGTACAAGAAGAAGCAGGCCGCGCAGCAGGGCGCCACACAGAAGAAGTAGCGCCTCGTCATCTCACGACCTGGATTGCTCGGCTTGTCCGTCATCCTTGAACCCGCTGGCAAAACCAGCGGGTTTTATTTTTGTCTTGAATAGCCGCCCGACGCATGAGCCGGGACGACCCGCACCTGGCATCTCCTGGTGCAACACCCCGGCGTTCCGACACCAAACAACCTCCATGCCACCACCCTGGCACCCTGGCGGACAACGCGCCCAGGCCTTCGACAGCTTCCCGTCACGTCCCCTTGTTCGCCACTCACGGCCCATTCAGATCATCCCCAGACATTCCAGCTTGCGTAGGCGAAGATTTCAGGTCTATGGTATACCACATACCATGAAGTGACTGACCAGGACTTGGCTGGTCAGAAGTGCGGAACGCCTCGGATGCCAGGAAGCGTACTCAAGATTGAACCGATCGGCGAAAGCGAGAGCCTCAAGGCCCGCGCCTATCGCGCCTTGAAATCGGCCATCATGGACATGAACATCTACGCCCCCAACGCCGAGCTGCGCCTCGACGAGCGGGACCTGTCCCTGCGGTTCGGAATATCGCGAACCCCGTTGCGGGAGGCCATCGCCCAGCTCTCGACCGAAGGCCTCGTCACGGTCGTCCCCCGCCGCGGCATTTTCATCCAGCGCAAGACCAAGGCTGAGATCCTCGACATGGTCGAGACCTGGGCGGCTTTGGAGAGCATGGCCGCGCGTCTGGCCACCGAAGTCGCATCTGACGCCGATCTGGCGGCGCTGAGCAAACGTGTTGACGGGATCGGCACGAACGAGGTCGCCCGGCGCATGGGGGAATATTCGGACTCCAACATCAAATTCCATCAGACCATTATCGGTCTGGCCGGCAATCCGCTCATCGCCAGCCTGACGGACAGCCTGTTCCAGCATGTGCGCGCCATAAGGCAGCGCACCATCTTCGAGAACGATCGTGCCCGCCGTTCGATTGCCGACCACAAGGCCATCGTCGCGGCTCTGCAGGCGCGCGACGCCGACCTCGCCGAACGCCTGGTC
>JBKDZY010000645.1:0-2844 GCA_047971765.1 Hyphomicrobiaceae bacterium
GGACGGTCGCTCCGTCATTCTGTCGCGTCAGATCTTCCCCGTGTTCGAGCGCCTGCTGGAAAAGGCGCTGTCGCGCGACCGGGTCGCCTCCGGATCCCATGTCGAAGGCACGACTGCGCGCGAGGCCAAGGATCTGATCCGCGAGTTGCGCGACGCGTTCAAGGCTGCCGGGTTCACCGATGCCGAGAGCAAGGTCTTGATCGAGACGGTACGCAACCGTGGCTATCAACTTGGCGTCCCGGCGACCGGAATTTTGGTCGACGGCCGGTAGGGGCGCGTCGGTCTCTCTCCCTTCACCACGAGTTGTGGGCTGACCCGCGCCTGCTATGCTTCGATCAACTGATGACCTGCAGGTCGCATGAGGGGATAATTGAATTGGGAATCGAATTTCTGACGGGGAACGACGTAGAGAATGCCATCGAGGGCCTTGTGGCCGAATATGATGAGCTTCATTGGGCGGTCGCCTGGGGTACATCCACCTCCCTGGCCCAAAAACTGCTATTCCATTCAGCAAAAATCAGAGCAGTGACATTCGGCCTCGCGTTCGCTCAGACCGATCCAGACCTTATCGACTCTCTCATCGGGGTCGACGGGTCCTACGTTGTCACGAAATTTCCTGGTGGGACGTTCCACCCAAAGGTCTACGCGTTCCGTTCGGGGGAGCGGGCTGCTGCTATCATCGGGAGCGCTAACTTCACTCGCGGCGGGCTGGGCAAGAACCGTGAGGCCTGCGTAGTTGTTAGGGGTTCCGTCAGCGACAAAATGCTCGCCGACACCCTCTCCTTCGCTGCGCGAAGTGCCTCAATTGGTGAGCGCGTGACAAAAGAACTGGCGGCGCGATACCGTCTCGGATGCAAACTCGCCGCAAGGAGGCCAGGTCCGCCTCGCGATCCGCTGGCAGGGGTGCCGCCTGCAAGCGTGAAGAGCCTATCGTCCCCCTTGGTCGGTATGGATTGGGATCAGTATGTCCGCGCCGTGCGAGGTTCCGCTCACCACGACGTTGATGAAAGTCTGGACCTGCTCCGAACTGCGCAGGGTTGGCTATCGGCCGTGCCTTCGTTCCACGACCTAACAACGCCACAAAGGAAAGCAATCGCAGGTGCAATAGGTGTTCAAGAAAAGGCCGGTGACGAGTCGCTTGATAGAGATTGGGGTTGGTTTGGTTCAATGCGTGGGGCGGGAGACTTCAAGAATCGCGTTGCAGAGAACGACCGTTTTCTAGCTCGCGCCGTTGACAGCATTCCACAGAAGGGAGAGGTCACAAGAGAGCATTTCGACCGATTTGCCCGCCTTTTCGTCAAGGCGTTTGCCAATTCGAGCAGGGTTGGGGGCGTCGCGACGGCGTCACGCCTGCTTGCCATGAAACGCCCCGACGTATTCCTATGCATCTCCAATCCCAATATTGTGGCCGCGGCGAATGGGATGGGCTTCGCCAAGTCGACTCTCAACCTCGAAAATTACTGGGACCGAGTCGTGGAAGTGATCCGCGCATCGGAGTGGTACAACATCGACAAGCCCGAAACTCGCGATGGACAGCTTTGGGAGTGTCGGGCTGCAATGCTCGACGCCATTTATTACCACCCGGGGTAGGCTGAACGGGCTTGTTGCATATATCAGTGAGAGGGATTCACCTCGGGAATCCCGATGGTTAGATCTCTGGCATGCCAAATCTTGCCAACACCCGCTATCGCACGACGAACTGGCCAGCCTATACCGCGTCTCTGAAGCGGCGAGGATCGTTGTCCGTCTGGTTCGATCCGGAAATGTCCTGGCAGGCGGACCGAAGTGGCAAGCGCGGCCACCCCGAGACCTTCTCCGACAGTGCGATCCAGACCTGCCTGACGCTGAAGGTCCTGTTCGGCCTGCCGCTCCGCCAGAGCGTCGGTCTGGTCGCAAGCCTGATCAAGATGGCCGGGCTGGACTGGCCTGTGCCCGACTATTCGACACTGTGCCGGCGTCAGGCGCGGATCGCGGTGCAGATCCCCTATCGTCGCTCCGGGGCGCCTCTGAACTTGCTGATCGACAGCACAGGCATTCGTTTTCGCGGCGACGGAGAATGGCTCGCGCGCAAGCATGGCGCGACGCGCAGACGCGAATGGCGGAAGGTGCATTTGGCCATGGATACGGCCACCGGCGACATCCGCGCGGTCGAATTCACCGCGAGCAGACAGGGCGACAGCCCGATCCTGCCGGAGCTTCTTGCGCAGATCCCGGCCGGCGAAGAGATCGAGACGGTCACTGCCGATGGAGCATATGACACGCGCCGCTGCCATGCCGCGATCCTTGAACATGGGGCAGAGCCGATCATTCCGATCCGTCGAAATGGCCGGGCGTGGAAGCCGGATTGCCCGGCTGCGATGTCGCGAAACGACATTCTGCGGGCGACGCGATGCCTGGGACGAACGATCTGGAAGAAATGGACTGGCTATCACACGCGAAGTCGCGTCGAGGCTCAGATGAACCGCCTCAAGCTCTTTGGAGAACGGATCATGTCACGAGATCCCGACCGCCAGACCGCCGAAATCCAGATCCGCATCGCCATCATGAACCGCTGCTCGGCCCTCGGGAGGGCCGAGATCGAAGCCACCGCCTGAAGTCGGGGGAAAGGGGGACATTCGCCCTGTCGCGCGATTAGCGCAACAAGGCCAGGCTGAACGCAAAACCCGCCCGACAATAAGCACAAGGGTTGAGTGAAGCGCCCAACTCATCGCCTCGGGCAAAGGGCCAGGCCCACCAAACCCCCACCTCATTCCCACCCCGTTCCCACCTGCGCGCCGACCGCATCCGGCACCTTGGGCTCATCAGAAACGATGACCAAGGCGCACAGCGATGCAGATCGAACTC
>JBKDZY010000646.1:0-18785 GCA_047971765.1 Hyphomicrobiaceae bacterium
GAGGTTTCCGGCGGCGCTGCCCCAGGTGCGGCGTTGGACATATGTTCAGCGGCTACCTCAAGGTCGCGGACCGCTGCGACCATTGCGGCGAGGAGCTGTTCCATCAACGCGCGGACGACGCACCGCCGTATTTTACCATGCTGATCGTCGGGCACGTGGTGGTGGCGGGCGTGCTGTCGATGGAGCAGACAATTGCACCGCCAATGTGGGTGCAAATGGCGGTATGGCTGCCCCTTACTGCAATTCTATCATTGCTGCTGCTGCCCGTCATAAAGGGCTCCCTTGTGGGCCTGCAATGGGCGTTGCGGATGCATGGCTTTGGCTCTGGCGCCGATCCTGCCGACCCGCTGCCCGACCCCGCGCTGGCGGTGGCGCAAAACGCGGACAGGACAGTGAGATGACGACCATCGACGCACGCGGCAGGAAGCCGGGCGTGCGGCCAAGCTCTACCTCCAAATCAGCGGCGCTGCGGCCACGGGATGCCGCAACGCTGATCATGGTTGACCGTGCCCTTGGGGTGCCGCGCATCCTGCTCGGCAGGCGCCGGCCCGACATGAAGTTCATGCCGGGCAAGTATGTGTTCCCAGGCGGGCGCGTGGACCGGGCAGACCGTTACGTCGAGGCGAGCGACGAGTTGGCCGAACACGAGACACAGCGGCTGATGGTGGACATGAAGGGTGGCCCCAGCGCCATCCGGGCCCGTTGTCTCGCCCTGGCCGCCGTGCGCGAAACCTGGGAGGAAGCCGGGATCATCATCGGGGCACCGGCGGGGGAGGATGCCAAGGTTCCCACGGATGCCTCGTGGCGCACCTTCCACGACCAAGGGTTCAGCCCGCGGCTTTCCCCCCTCACCTTCTTCGCGAGGGCGATCACACCTCCAGGACGGCCCCGTCGCTTCGATACGCGTTTTTTCTGCGTGGAAGCGTTGAACATTGCTCATCAAACCACCCCACCTGACGATGAGCTCTCGGATCTTGTGTGGATGTCGATCGACGATGCGCGCGACCTGGATCTGCCCCCCATTACGCGGGTGATCCTGGAAGACCTCAGGGACCGCATGGGCAGGGGCGCTTTGACCTCTCCCAATGCCGCCGTGCCCTATTATTTCAATCGCAACGGGACCTTCAAGCGGGAGCTGATCACGGCTCCCGGTGACGCAAGTTCAACTTGACTTGTGGTCCCGGGGCCCGCAAAAGAAGGTTTGAAATTTGGCCTGATGAGCCAGTAAAGCTACGGATAGAGAGCCATGGCAAAGCCAGTCACACAGAAAATCAAGCTGCTCAGCTCTGCCGGCACCGGATTTTTCTACGTCACAAAGAAGAACCCGCGCACGGCCACAGAGAAAGTCAGCATGCGCAAGTATGACCCTGTCGCGCGCAAGCACGTCCTGTTCAAGGAAACGAAGATCAAGTAGCCCTGCGCTGCGTTATCTTCCGGCGTGAGCCGCTTAAGCCCATCAGTTCCAGGCGAGCTGTGGGCTTTTTGTTGTTCCCTGCCATGCCGCCTGCCCAGGCACCGGAAAAATACGGTGGGACAAGCCAGACTTGTGAGCAAGAGCAGGAAGGATGCCGGGCCCGTCACTGATCTCGGCAGCGGGGTAGAAGGCCGAGGAGTGACGGGCCGGCTACTAAGCGCGCGGTCAAAGAGGGCGTTGACCTGGCACTTAGCGTCAAGACTGAACCTCCGCGACGCATAAAGGAGACCTCACTCGCCACCAAGGTCAGTCAACACCTGCCAATGCCAGGGATGCGGCGGCCCCGCATCAGCAGGTCTATTGCATTTTTCTCGTGCGATCTGACCGGACGCATCGTGTCCGATCATCAGGTGTCACAAAATAACACCGACGCACTCAGAATTTGCCAGATGAATGTTTTTTGCACAAGAATGTTTACGCTGCTGTCGGCCATGACTGTGCAAATCGGCGATCAATTTTTCTATCTTTATCAATTGGTCAAAAACACTCACCGCTATGCCTTGAACAGCTTTCATCAACTTTTGGTTGTTTTTACCGTTCCGCACTTCGACCGCGATTTAATACTTCCCAACAACCAGGCCAAGTTATGGCGGTTCTGTTTTCGGCCATGAATGCAATGTGCATCCTGGGTTGTCGCGAAGCCACGCCGTGCCCATGAATGGCCGGGATGGCGCGATGGCAGGACCGCCGGACTGATCATCAGGATCGTGGCTCCGCCCGAGCCTTCAGGCAGCCTCGCTCACCACGCGATTACGGCCTTCGCGCTTGGCGACATAAAGCGCCATGTCGGCGCGCTTGAACAGGCTTTCGGGGGTATCGTCGCTCCGCTCCAGCGTAGCAATGCCGACGCTCGCCGTGACATCCAGCGCGCGGCCCATGCCAATGCTGAACGGCTCGGTTGCGATGCACGAGCGCAGGCGCTCGGCGACCTGCAGGGCACGCCTGATTTCCGTATCGGGCATGATGATCACGAACTCCTCCCCGCCGAGGCGGCAGGCGAGATCAATGCCGCGCGTGTTGCGCCGGATCCGGACCGAGAATTCGCGCAGGACATCGTCTCCAACGTCGTGACCGTAGGTGTCGTTGACCTTCTTGAAGAAATCGATATCGGCGACAAGCAGTGACAAGGGCCTTCCCGACCTGATGGATTGTGATACCAGCGATTGAAGGTGCCCTTCCATGTAGCGCCGGTTGTGCAGCCCCGTCAGCGCATCCGTGATCGCATGTTCCATGCCCTGATCAAGCCGCGTGCGCAGCAGATCGGCATGACGCTTGCGCTTCATCTGGGTCTTGATGCGCGCCAGCAGTTCGTTGCGGTCGAGAGGGCGCACGACATAATCGTTGACGCCCATGTCGAGACCGCGCAGGAGGCGGACCTCGTCACCGGGATCGACCAACATGATGATCGGCATATGGCGGGTCCGGTCGAGCGAACGGACCTGGGAGCACAGGCGCAGGCCATCGGAGTCTTTCAACGAAAGACTGACGATCATGACATCGAAGCTGTCCTGGGACATGCGCATCAGCGCTGCCTGGGGGCTTTCTTCCACCGCAATCGTATGTGCGCCGGACAGGCCCTGGACCAGGCGTGCGGATGTGCGTGGGTTGTCCTCGACGAGCAGCAGGTTGCCCCGGCAGACCGTTTCCGTCATTTCCGCCGACACGCCGGGGAGAAGCCCCATCCCTTCCGTGGTCGAGGCGCGCATGAGCAATTCATCCGACAGCACCTTCAACCGGGCAAGGCTCTTCACGCGGGTGATCAGCGCAATGTCATCGACGGGCTTGGTAAGGAAGTCGTCGGCGCCAGCCTCAAGCCCCTGGACCTTGTCGGACGGCTGATCGAGCGCGGTCACCATGATGACGGGAATGTGCGCCCAGCGCGGGTTGCTCTTGATCCGCCGGCAGACCTCGAATCCATCCATCTGGGGCATCATGACGTCAAGCTATGCCACATCGACGCGCTCACGCTGGAGCAGTTCCAGCGCCGCCGGCCCGCTGTTGGCCGTCAACACATCGAAGTACTCCGCTGTGAGACGGGCTTCCAACAGCTTCACGTTGGCAAGGATGTCGTCGACAACGAGAACTCGGGCGGTCATCTGCGAACCTTCTACGCAAGAACAATCAGATCAGGCATCGCCGATGAACCGGCGCACCGTTTCGAGAAATGGAGCAATCGTGATCGGCTTGGAAATGTAGGCTTCGCATCCGCCCTGCCGGATCCGCTCCTCATCGCCCTTCATGGCGTAGGCCGTCACCGCAATGATCGGTATGTCGCACAGGGCCTCGTCATCCTTGATCCACTTGGTGACCTCCAGGCCGGAAACTTCCGGCAGCTGGATATCCATGAGAATCAGGCTCGGACGATGCTCGCGAGCCAAGTCCAGCGCATCCCGACCGTTGCGGGTCTGGATGGTTTCGTAGCCATGGGCCTCAAGAAGGTCATGAAACAGCTTCATGTTCAGCTCATTGTCTTCGACAATCAGCACTTTCTTGGCTGCTTCGGTAGCCATCCCCGTTCGGCCTTCAAAACTGCGCGCGTTTTCTTGATATGTCATCGGCCTGCCGCCCGCCCGGCACTCATCCCGTTTTGCACCGATTCGTTGCTGTTCGAGTGCTCAGTTTCCATCAAAGAGCTAACCAATCCTTTAACCTGTTGCGATGGCTGATCATGCCATCACCGCAGACCGGCGCCGGAGGACACGAGGAGGAGCCCATGAAGAGCCGTTTGAAGTCCACCCCCCTGACTGCCGAAGAGGCCCTCGACATCGCATCCCGGGCGCTGCTGTTCGTTGCCGAAGATACCAACAGGTTGCAGCGTTTCATGGGCGAAACGGGGCTCGATCCCCAGACTTTGCGGCAGAATGCGGGCTCGCGGGAGGTTTTGTGCGCCGCGCTTGGGCACGTCATGGAGGACGAATCGACCGCCTTGACGTTCGCGGCCAACGCTGGCCTCAGGCCCGAACGCCTGGCTGAGGCTCGCTCAGCCCTCGGCCTCGATGGCCAGTGGGATAGTGTTTAACGGTGTGGTTACCATGACCCAGAAAGATCCACTGCGTATCGGTATCGACCTTGGGGGAACCAAGATCGAAGGCGTTGTGCTGACATCCGACGGTCAGGAGGCAGCCCGCAAACGCGTTGCGGCACCAAAGGGCGACTACGATCAGACCCTGGCGGCGGTGCGGGACCTGGTGCTTGAACTCGAGCGGGATGCGGGCGGAACCGGGCGGGTTGGTGTCGGCATGCCCGGCTCCATTTCGCCCGCAACCGGGCTGGTCCAGAATGGCAACTCGACGTGGCTCAATGGGCGCCGCCTCAGCCAAGACCTGGAAGCCGCACTTGCACGGCCGATCCGGTGCGCCAACGACGCCAATTGTTTCGCCATGTCGGAGGCGGTCGATGGCGCAGGTGCTGGCAAACGCATTGTGTTCGGGGTCATTCTCGGCACCGGCTGTGGTGGTGGTCTTGTCATCGATGGGCGGATCGTGGACGGGCCGCGGGGCATTGGCGGCGAATGGGGACACAACCCGCTGCCCTGGCCCGCCCCGGCCGAGCTGCCAGGGCCTGAGTGCTGGTGTGGACGGCCCGGTTGCATGGAAACGTGGGTCTCGGGCACAGGGCTGGCGCTGGACCATGCCCGCATCTCGGGCGAGGCTATTGCGGGTGAAGAGGTTGCCGCCCGGGCGACTGCGGGCGACGAAGCTGCGCTGGCGACGCTTGCGCGGCATGCGGACCGGCTGGCGCGCGGCTTGTCCCACATCGTCAACCTGATCGACCCGGACCTGATCGTCCTTGGCGGCGGACTTTCGAAGCTCCCGCACCTCTATGCCGAAGTGCCGCGCCTGATGGAGCGATGGGTGTTCTCGGATACGCCTTTCATCTCCATCAGTCCCCCACGGTGGGGGGATGCTTCGGGCGTGCGCGGCGCGGCGTGGCTTTGGAATGACCCATGAGAGCAACTTCACACGCGGCCTGAGACGGGCCATGTGCGTGCGCGCATGCGGGTCGTCATTCCACCAGGTCATACTTTGATCGGCGACACCAAAGCGCCTATCCTCCCTCATCCGAGAGCATGGGAGCATCGCAAGATGGCAGCCAGCGCCGAAGCTGTGGTGAAGGTGGTCAATGACATCGCGGACATCACGGCATCAGACTGGGACCGTTGCGCCAATCCACCGGAATTGCCGCTCGATCCGTTTCTCACCCACGCGTTCCTGCACGCGCTGGAGGAGGCTGGCACGGTTGGGCCGCGCACAGGCTGGATGCCACAGCACCTCGTGCTCGAGGAAAACGGCATCGTGACCGGTGTCATGCCGCTCTACGCCAAGAGCCACTCGAAGGGCGAATACATCTTCGACTACGGCTGGGCGGAAGCCTACGAGCGGACTGGCGGACACTACTACCCCAAGCTCCAGGGAGCGGTACCGTTCACACCCGTGCCCGGACGTCGACTGCTGGTCGAGCCTGGGCCGGACGCCGCGACACGGGAACGAAGCCTGCTGGCGGCGGCCATCGAGGTGGCCAAGCGCAGTTCACTGTCCTCCCTCCATCTGACATTCATGGACGAAGGCCAGTGGCAGCGAGCGGGAGATGCGGGCCTGCTGCAACGGACGGACAAGCAGTTCCATTGGCATAATGCGGGCTACGACACATTCGACGACTTCCTGGCGACGCTTGCCTCGCGCAAACGCAAGAACGTCCGCAAGGAACGCCTGATGGCGCTGGACAGCGGGCTCGAGATCGAACACATCACCGGCAGTGCGCTGACGGAGGCGCACTGGGACGCGTTCTACCGCTTCTATATGGACACCGGCAGCCGGAAATGGGGCCGCCCCTATCTCAACCGCAAATTCTTCTCGCTCCTGGGCGCGCGGATGGCGGACCGCGTGCTGCTGATGTTGGCGCGGCGTGGCGACACGTATGTGGCGGGCGCCCTCAATCTCATCGGCGGCGATTGTCTCTATGGGCGCTATTGGGGCACGACCGAACACGCGCCGTTCCTGCATTTCGAACTCTGCTACTACCAGGCCATCGACTATGCCATTCGCCACAAGCTCGCGCGGGTGGAAGCGGGCGCACAGGGGGAGCACAAGCTCGCCCGCGGCTACATGCCGACGGCGACCTACTCGGTGCACTGGATTGGGGACGAGGGCTTCCGGAAGGCGGTCGCGCGCTATCTCGACGACGAGCGACGCTACATGGCGCAGGAGCGCGAGGCGCTGAGCCATTACGGGCCCTACAAGCGCCTCTCGGCGGACGACGTGGCGGATTGATCCCCGGCAGCATGCCAGCACTTGCCGCGCAAGGCCTGGGACGATGTTCGGCTTTGCGTGAGCGCGACACCCGTCTAACGATGCGATGAGGTATCCTACTGCTTTTTTCGGTTCCGCTTGCGCCACAACGCAAAACCGCCGGCGGCCAACCCGGCCTGCCCAAGGAGCGTAACGCCAAGGAGCGGCACAGGAGCACCGCCGGAGCCACCACTGGGCGGCGGCGGAATGTATGGCGGCGATTCGGCGAAAGCCAATTCTGGCAAGACTGACGCCAGTACGGTTACACTCGCGACAAGCATCAGATTTGAAAGGATATTCTTTCTCATGACACGCAACTCATCTATTGCACCCTTGAGCTGCATGTTGATCTGAAATTATTGTCAACCGATTAAGCAGAGCGGTCAGACATCCAACATTCATGGATCACAAACCCATGAACTCCTGCGACAACTTGGCCCAGAGGATGCCTCTATCATCGACAGCGCCGGGAGGTCATCCGATCACCGGCACCTTCACGCCTGGGCATTGCTGCGCCCACGTTCCAAGCGTTGGATTGATGGCAAGGAGGGGCGACACCGGCTCGGACGCCATCCCAATGTGACGCCCGAATTGGTTCAGAAACCTGTCGAACTGCAGTTTGCGGGGATTAAACGCCTGTACCTCACGTCCGTTCTCGACCAGGGTAACATTCACGCCGAAGCGGCGTTGCAGCAAGAAACCGAGGTTCGCGGTATAGCCGACCATGATGACGTTGAGCGGGGCCTTGCAGCCGGGCGCCATGAAGGCAAAGGCCCGGTAGGCGCCAGGATCGACAACATGTGCCTGCGGATTGATACGCCGCCAACCAGCCGCCTCGAAGGTGGCGAGCAAGGAGCGATCGAAGGCAACGTGCGCGCGGCGGTCTGGTTCCCAGTAGCGATCGACCTTCAACCACAGGCCCAGGCCGAGCGTCACGATCACGGCGCTGCTGGCGGCGAGTTTCCATCCATCACGCATGTTCGGCCATCCCACCCTCGTCGATCAGGCCGTAGGCTGCACCGACAATCAATGCTGTCTGAAAGAGGTCGAAGAGATTGGCGCCTACCGGGCCGTGGATCAACGCGTAGTGTTCCCCGGAGAGCGACATGGCTGCCAGCCTGATGTCATTGCCGATCGTGAGCAGCACGGCAACCAGACCAGCAACCTTCAGGAAGGTCGCGTCGAATTTTCCCTGGAATAGTGCCACGAGAGCGGTCAGCGCCAACATCGCATTGGGGAGGATAGTAGCGGACGTGCACGCTGGCAGCACCACCAGCTTGAACCCGCCGGCGAGGCCGATGACATTGCCTGTCTGCTCGACCGATGGCTCGACGATCGAAAGAACCTTGGCGACGATGGCCGTCTCGAAGCTGGTAATGGGAACGGAGAGCGCGTTCATGCCGACAGCCGACCAGAGGCTTGCCAATGCCAGCCCGGCGATCAGCAGCAGACCGGCGCACCGTTCGCCTCGCACGCCCCTCATAAGCGAAAGGCTATAGATCAGCAGTCCGGCCCAGGCAACGGCGCTGCTTGGCACGAGGGCGAGCGCGACGGCGAGCGGCTCGAAAAAACGGTTGCGGGGCAATTCCGGACCGCTGCGGAACAGCAGCATGGTGGCTGCGAATACGGTCACGAGCTGGAAGGGGCTCAAGCCGAATGTAAGCGACACGCCACCGCCCGCCTGCGCAAAATCGGCGACGGTGACGATGAAACCATTCAGCAAGAGACCTGCAAGGATGATCCAAGGCAGGTGTCGATGCACATTTTCCAAGTCAGGTACGTCGCCTGAAATGAGTGACCGCTGCATGTGTGTCGAGCCGCTCTCTGCTTGATCGGTCTGCGGTTCATCACTGCGATATGGGACGGACACAATCGCTCATGGCACTTGCAATTTGATTAACCGGTTCCCATCGTACCTCTGGTGCGATCTGTTCGCTGTCACCCCGATCTGCGCTTCGCAACCGGGCAACTGGAGCTGGTGAGCCATGACTGATGGCCTGTCCATGCATGAGCGTCTGTTGGGGAGGTGGCTCGAGCTTGTCATTCCGCCAGCGCAGCCAACCAATGCCGCTGCCACATTCGACCAGCTCGTTGCCGCCTACGGCGAGGACGGCCGCCACTATCACGACCTAAGACATGTCGCGGCACTGCTTGATCTGGCCGCTGGCGAAGCCGGCGCACTGCGCGACCCACGATCGGTGGGGCTCGCGATCTTCTTCCACGACGCGGTCTATGATGTCTCGCGCAAGGATAATGAAGCTGCGAGTGCCGCGCTGGCGCAGATGACCATGCGAGCGCTCGGCTTTTCACTCGACGAGGCCATCCGGGTCGGGCGCCTGATCGAGGCGACGGCTCATCTCGGGCCGTCTGTCCCTGGCGATATGGCAGATGATCCCGACCTTGCCCGCCTGCTCGATTTCGACCTTGCCATTCTCGCTGCGGATGCCGCCACCTACGATGCCTATGCCGCGGATGTCCGGCGCGAGTATGCGTGCTACCCGGATGCGCAATTCAACGCGGGACGCATAAAAGTGCTCGAAGCATTCCTGGCCGCGCCCAGGCTCTTCCGCGTGGCCGTGCATCACAAGGCGTGGGACCGTGCTGCCCGCTCGAACCTGTGCCGCGAGCTGGCAAGGCTCAAGGCACGCTGACTGTTTCCCCGGATGGCAGCTTGTCGCCTTGGCGTCAGGCCGGCTGCCGCCCGATGGCGCGCTTCGCAGTCCTGACTGCATGAAGATGCCAAAGGGCCAGGGTCAGCACGATGAAGGCGCCTGCCTGATGGACGACGCCGAGCGGCACCGGTACCCAGGCCAGCAGCGTCCAGATGCCAAGCGACATCTGCGCGAAGGTGGCCAGCGCCAGCCAGATTCCGGAGTGACGCACACGCGCATCATCCGCCGTTCGCGCGACCGACACGCCCTGCCATATCGCCCACAGCACAATGACATAGGCGACCATCCGGTGATCGAATTGCACGGTCGTGATGTTCTCGAGGACGTTCATCCACCATGGCTGCATGGTCCACAGGCCTTTCGGCACGAAATGACCATCCATCAGGGGCCATGTGTTGTAGGTCAATCCAGCCTTGTGTCCGGCGACCAGCGCACCCAGCAGGATCTGAATGTAGACAAGTGGCACAAGTATCCAGGCCGAGGCCGACTGGAATGCGGTCAGTGTCCGCAGGTTCAAGGTCTGAGGGCGGCGGCGCGTCCTGAGATCGAGCGCCGTCCAGACCGTCAGGGCGAAGATCAGCACAGCGCAGCCCAGATGCAGCGTGAGGCGATAGGGACTGACGGATGTCCGTTCGGCCAGGCCGGACATGACCATGATCCAGCCGATCGCTCCCTGCAGTCCGCCAAGCGCCAGGATCAACAGCAGGCGCGGCAGCAACCATCGCGGGATCTGGCGGGTGAGCCACAACAGGATCAGAGGGACCGCAAAGACGACGCCAATGCTGCGGGCAACGAGGCGATGGGTCCACTCCCACCAGTAGATCGACTTGAAGTCTGCGAGGCTCATGCCCTTGTTGAGCTCGATGTACTGGGGGATCTGCTTGTATCTGGCAAATTCGGCGTGCCAGGTGGCATCGTCCAGGGGCGGGATGACACCCAGGATGGGCTTCCATTCCGTGATGGAGAGCCCCGAACCGGTGAGCCGCGTGGCCGCCCCGATGACGGCGGTCAGCAGGACCATGATGGCAATGACCACGAGCCAAAGCTCGACCAGGCGCCCGGCCTCGTGCGGTTGTGTTGCGGAATGGGTCACCTGCGATGTCTTGCTCTCAGTCACCGTTTCAGCCTTGCTTCGGAGCCATTTGCATGACACCTACGAGCTATGGGGCTTGAACCACAATGCGCCGCGATGGCGCGGCGGCGGGCAGCCCCATGACAATATTGCCCTTTCCACCCCCGGTCCACGCGACCGAAACCGGCTCATTTCCATGCAAACCGCGCACCGCCCCACGTCCCGCGCCCTGTTCGGCACCATGGCTCTCATCGTGCTGATTTTCGTCTACGTCATTGCTGCTGCAGGTCTTGCAACCATGATGCTGCCCAGTGAAAGCGGGGTCGTGCATTTCTTCTACTATGCAATTGCCGGGCTGGCGTGGGTTCCGGCCGCGGGCCTGATCATCCGCTGGATGTATCCGAGGCGCGGTCTTCCGGATGGCGGCAACGGCGGCGGGAGCAAGAGCTAGAGCAATTCCGGCAAAGCCTGGACGGACCAACGGTCCGGGCCACAGTCGCAGCCTGAGCATTTCCACTTGAAGCGGAAACGCTATAGGCCGTGCGCCTGCCATTCCACGATTGACGCCGTTGGCCTGTGGCGCGAGTCTCCATCCTTCAAACCGGGCTTCTCGGTCTTCGCGCCGCACGGGCGTTCGTCGGGCGCTGCGCGGGTGCGTCTGGCCAGCGTTTGCACGCTCACGCCGCGACGTTGGACTGCAGGCGGCGGGCCACGTTGAGGAACGCGAACGGGGCCCCCGACAGCAGAACCTTGACGTAGCGCAGGTTCTGATAGTCCCCATTCAGAGAGACGCGCGGAAGGGCGGTCAACTCGTCCGTGTGACGTGCGTGCAGGAGACCTTTTCGGGTGGTGACCGCGGTCTTCATCCCGAGTTCGCGCGCCAGGGTGAATTCGCGCGGGCCCGCACTGGCGACATCCCCATAAGGGTAGCTGAAGTGCTTAACAGGGGACGATATTTCCGCTTCGAGCCGCGAGATGCTCTCGGCCATTTCCAGGGCCGCCTCCCCGTGGGACAGCCTGCCAAGCGACATATGCCGCCGGGTGTGGGCGCCCAGGGTGACGAGCGGCTCGGCGGCGAACTCCCGCAACTCGTCCCAGTCCATGATGAGCTTGCGGCACAGCTCGGGATCATATCCACCATGCGCCATCGCAAGCTCTGAAACGATCTGGCGTGCCTCCTTCTCGGGCATGGCACGCAGCCACCAGTAGACGCGGTCGAAGGCCTGCTCCTTCAGGTCGTGAGTGGACAGGTCGAAATGCTCGACCGTGCCATCAATATTGATGTCCAGCGACGGAATGCCGGCCAGCGTGCCCTCGAGCGTCAACCACCACAGATCGCCCTTGCCGTCGGGAAAATCGGTCGGGATATAGACGGTAAACGGCGCCTCGTGACGCTTCATAATGGGATAGGCAAAGTCGCGATTGTCCCGATAGCCGTCATCGAACGTAAAGGCTGCAAATGGACGATCGAAGTCGCCTTCACGCAGCCGCGCGTGCACCTCGTCCAGCGAAACGATGTCGAAGCCGTGGTTCCTGACCAGGGTGATGGTGTCTTCCAGGAACTGCGGCTCGATTTCAAGAATGCGGTTGGGGCCAAGCTCTTCCTGAGGTGCCGGGCGCACCCGGTGAAGCATGAATATCACACCGACGCCACGGGTCAGCGGGGACAGCAAGCCACCCGCGCCGGTGTAGTGCAACGTGCTTAGTGCCAATTTGGCCAGGTTCGCCTTGCGTCTACTCATCCTGATCGCTTCTCTCGGTCTCAGCCTTCTCCACCCGCTTATGGGGGGGCATTGCAAAACCCATGCGAGACCACGGCATGCGCGCAAGCAGAGTTAGAGGATTGAATTTTTTCGTTAACACGGAACGCGGCCAGAGGACAGATGCATTAGGCGGCCGGCCGGCTTTTCGCCGGCGGTTCGATCATTGCCCCTGCCCCTCTACTACCTTGACGACTGCTCGCTTCCTTCAAGCCCCGGGGCATGCCATAAATAGGCCGCACACTGCATTTTCCCTCACCGACCCATACCTTGCCAGGGATGGGCCACGTCGAGACAGACCATGAAACGCCCCCCCCTTAGTCCACCTGATTTTCCAACCTGCCGAACCTGCCCCGACCTCTCCCGGGACAGGATCGACCGCGAGCCATGGCGGTTGCCAGTCCGGATGTGTGACCCATCAAATTTTTGCCGTCTGGTAGACGTCTGCTGTAAGTTCATCGGAACAGGGGGCAAGCAGACTATCAGCCAGACATATCGCGCATCTTCCATCCAACCTCATTTCGGCGCGTTGACATATTCATCAGACGACGGCCGGCGCGGAAACAGTAGTTTGGAGGCTGACCGACAAACGGAATGACGCAACTCGCGTCCAGCGATTCGCGACTGACTATGATTATTTGGATCATCGAGATCGGAGCGTGGGACATTTGCCCAAACAAATCGACGACGAAAAAGACAGATACGGGCCCGGCCCATTGAAAGGGATGCGTGTCCTTATCATCGAGGACAATAGTCTGACCGCGTATGTTATTGAAAGCACGCTACTTGAGCATGGCGGACGCTCTGTCGGTGTCTGCCAGTCCGGCCGGGATGCCATGCGACTCTTGGACCAGTGTGAAATCGATTTCGCGCTCATCGACCTGCGCCTCGTCGATGGCTTCGCTGACGATGTGATCCAACATCTGGTCAAGGACCGTATCAATTTTGCCATTATAACCGGCATGTTAGCGGTCCCCGCCAACTTCCCGCCAGAGGCCGTGGCAATACTCCACAAACCCGTAAAGGCTGCCGAGCTCATAACGACGTTGGCACCTTTCGCATAAGATCATTTCCAATCAAGATGTCTTGCTCCCGGCGGCGGTGTCCTCTATATGGTCGCGGCATTCTCAAAAATGCCAACAAGAGGAACAAACCCTTGAATATTCAGCCAGGCGAGCGCATCTTTGTCTTCATTGATGGACCAAATCTACATGCCACCGTCCGCGCTCTAGGGTTCGAGATAGATTATCGCAAACTTCTCGATTACCTGCGGTCTCAAGGGCACCTGATCCGTGTCCTCTATTATACCGCGATTGTCGAAGACCAGGAGTATTCGACATTCAGGCCGTTGGCGGATTGGCTGGACTATAATGGCTACACGATGGTGACAAAGCCCGCCCGTGGTTTCACGGATTCGCAGGGCCGCCGTCGGTTCCGCACCAGCATGGACGTTGAACTGGCCGTCGACGCCATGAGACTGGCTGACAAGGCCGATCACATCATCCTGTTTTCCGGTGAGCAGAGCTTCTCCAGCCTTGCGTCAGCCCTGCAGTTGATGGGAAAGCGCGTAACGGTCATCTCGACGATCGAGACACAACCCGCGATGGTCGCTGACGAGCTGCGGAGGCAGGCTGACCAGTTCGTCGATATCGATTCCCTACAGGAGCGTATCGCCCGCGTTGGACGCCCGCCACGCCCGCCCATCGACCGCAACGACGACAACTTCGACCGCTCGCGGGATCTGGCCCACAATAGCGACGACGATGATGGCGACGTGCGCCAGGGCGCGGATGGCGACGGCGATGAGTCCGGCCAGCAGTCCACTGTAGCCGTTCGAACGACGCGTGGGCGCAGGTCCCCGTCGTCATCTTCGAACAGCTAGGGCTGTTTAGCCTGCGCCCCGACTCTCGGGATCGGGGTTGTTCATCGTCTGGCGTCGCTTGGAAAAGCGAGGGAGGTTGCCTGACCCGGCACCTCCCCTTTTTTGTCCATCATGTGCGACGTTGCGCCCTGCCGGCCTCAGCCGGCTCAGCGAGAGGCCGATCGTCTTTTGGCGCTCAGGTTGCCGCGCCGCTGACGGCGGCGGTGCGCGCGCTTCCCGCAGCCACACGCGCTGTACGCTGGGCGGCAGCGGCTGCGGCCTTGTCGAGGCGAATGACATCGATATCGGTGACATCGAAGCCCAGGAAGCGGGAATTGCCTGCACCTGCCGAACGGCCTGCGGGGCCGATCAGGACACCCGCATCGAAGCGTCCCTCGACAGCCAGGAAGAGGTCGCGGACGTCCTCATGCCCCCCCATGACGACGACATCGCCGTAGGCCTCGTCCAGGGCATCGAGCAGCATGTTGAGGCGCTCGGGATCAAGTGCAATCTCGCGGCGATCCGGTGCTGTCCCGCACGGCAGGATGTGCATTCCCGAAGGTTCATCGGAGCCGATAACGTCCTCGAAAGTATGGGTCCCCTGAAGCACGTCCGTGAAACCGGGCGATGACGGCACGCCCAGTTTGCCGGCTGCGCCCTGGCCATCCAGGCTCCAGTCCATCAGGATCACCTGGCGGCCGGCCTCGGCCAGTCCACGGGTAATCTCGATGGCGTCCTTCGAGATATCGCGTCCTGAGGCGCTGGCGGTGATCACCGTGCGATAGCCATTGTGCCCCGCCGAATTGCCAAGCAAACGGCCGATGACCTGCTCGGCGGTTGCGAACGCGCCGGTGGCCGGCGCTGCCTGTCGCGCAGGCGGGGCATTGGGCGCTCGCCCGCGCTCCGCTGCTGGCGGCCCCGAGTGACCACGCACAGGTGCTGGCGCAGGTGTCCTGACCCGTGCGCCGTCGTGAGCGGCGGCGGTGAACTGCGGCTCCACGCCAGCCCCTGCGGCACGGGGAGGACCTGCCAGAAGGGCACGGAAGAGCACGATGACGAGGCCAAGTACGAAGGTTGCAGCCATTGCGAGCAGCGACGTCTGGATGCGATGCGGCCATGACGGCTGGCTCGAAGGCCTGGCGGTCGCGATCACGGTCAGATCGACAGACCCGGGCTTGGTCGAGGTATTCGTGCGCGCCTTCTCGAGGCGTTCACGCAGGGTCGCAACCTCACGGCGCGTGGCCCTGGCGACATCCTCGAGCTGCGCGAGCCGGATACGGTCGTCAGCCTTTGCGCCGATGCGGGACTTGGCGTCATCGAGCGAGCGTTGTGCCAACTCCTCCCGCAGCGCCAGGACCTTGACCTCACGTTCCAGGCCTTCGACGATAGTCGACGCCTGGTTCTGGATCTGACGGCGCAAGTCGGTGAGATTGGCCTGCAACTGGCGCATACGGGGATGGGCCGGCAGCAACTGGGTCGCGGCTTCCGCAAGCTCCCGTTCGGCGCGGACGCGCTGAGCGATGAGGGCCTGGATAACCGGTGATTTCTGCACGTCAGGGATGGCATCCGGACGGCCGAGCTTCATCAGGTCACGTGCGGAGCGCGCGCGGGCTTCCGCCTCGCTGCGCTGGCTGCGGGCCTTGGTGAGTTCGCTCGTCAAATCCGTCAACTGCTGTTCGGCGAGGCCGGTGGTATCGCTGGCGCTGCTGCCACGGAAAAGATTGGCCGATGCGCGGAACTTCTCGACGGCGGCTTCCGCAGCGGAGAGTTCCTTGGTGCGCTTCTCGATTTCCGGAGCGATCCAGGCGCTGGCGTCGGTCGTCTCGCTCACGTTCTGCTGGCGCAGGCGCTGCTGGTAGAGCTCGATCAGCCGGTTGGCGAGCTTGGCGGCCAGGTCGCTGTCGCGGGCCGTGAACTGCACCGCGATGACGCGCGTCTCCTTCATCTCGTAGACCTGCAGCGCCTTGAAGTAGGCGGCAAGCACACGCTCCTCCTCGGTCTCGCCGGGTCTCGGCACGCCGATGCCGACAAGACGCGACAGGAAGCCGACGATACCGTTGCTGGCGACGGCGCTGTTGAATTCCGGCCGGAGATTGAGCTTCATCTCGTTGGCAAGGCGGCGGGCCAGATCCGGCGAGCGCAATTCCTGCACGCGGCTGCGGATGGCCTCGCGGTCAACCTCGAGAGCGGCGATGTTGGAGTTCGAAACGGAGTCCCCCGTGCGGGCGCCGATCGAGATCTGCGCCGTGGATGTATATCTCGACGGCACGAGGGACAGCGCACCATAGGTCACGGCGCCAACCGCCACTGTGGCGATGAGCAGCTTTTTCAAGCTGCGCCCGATGACGGCAGGGATGGTGGCGAGATCGATGTCGTTTTGCGACGCGGTTTGGCTTGCGCCCATGACTGGCCCCGGGTTTCGAATTAGGGACGATTACATCTCGAACGCACAACCGCACGCCGAGGGTTTCCTTATGTCCCGGATTTGAACAGCCCAACATTTCGAAACCCTTAATCGTCTCAAAAAGGCAATCGTCATCAGGTTTTCTTAACCGGTTGGCGCGTAGGGTGCTCGTCGTGTTCATTTGGTTTGAGGATCAGTACGATGAGGTGGCGTCATTGTTTCGTGCCGACTGCACTGGCTATTGCGCTGTCGGGTTGTGCGCATGTCGATGAATGGGCCAGTGAAGCGCGATTTGCGCCTGAGCGCCAAGAGAGCTGGCGGACCGAAGTTGCATCCGCAGATGGTGCGGGAGCCGACGGAAGCCGTGAGGTGCTCGTGCACGACGTGGTGATGCCGGTCAAAATCCATGGGCCACAGGCCGTGGCGGACACCGATGGGCCTTATCTTCTGGATACGGGCGACAAGCTGCGCATCTTCGTCTACGGACAGCCGAACCTCTCCCGCATCTATACGGTCGACCACGAAGGCTCACTCAGCATTCCATTGATCGGCCGGGTTTCAGCCCGCGGCCTGACGACCTACGCGCTCGAGAAGCGGATCACATCCCGGCTTGGCGCGCGCTATGTGCGTGACCCGGAAGTGACGGTGGACATCGCGCAGAACCGCCCGTTCTTCATTCTGGGCGAGGTGCGCAATGCCGGCCAGTATCCTTACGTTAACGGTATGACCGTCAGATCGGCGATTGCGATCGCCGGCGGCTTTTCCGACCGTGCCAATCAACGGGTTGTTCAGATCACGCGGCGTATAAACGGTATCGTCGAGAAGCTTGACGTGCCGGAGGATTATATCGTGAAGCCGGGCGACACGCTTCTCATCTACGAGCGGTTCCTGTAAGGCCACGGCGGCCGTCGGGCCCCGCTCCAACCGAGTGGAAGCCTGTTGTCCGTGTCCCAGCATCGCATACTTCATTGCCTGCGCGCCCCGGTTGGCGGCCTGTTCCGTCATGTCAGGGATCTTGCCCGAGAGCAGGCGCGTCTAGGACATGTGGTCGGTCTCATCTGTGATTCCGGCATCGAGGATACGCTGACGGAAGAGCGTCTGGCGGCGCTGGCACCTGATCTTGCACTTGGTCTTGCACGCATCAGGATGCCACGCGATGTGGGCGGAGCGGACATCTCGGCCGCCAGGGCGACACGCGATATCGCGCAAGCAGTCAGGGCTGACATCATTCATGGCCATGGTGCCAAGGGCGGGGCCTATGCCCGGCTCGCGGCCAGATCCCTGCGGAAACGCGGGATCGGGATCAGCGCCTTCTATACGCCCCACGGCGGAAGCCTGCATTATCACCCTTCGTCGGTGAAGGGCCGGATTTTCATGGCCGCCGAGCGTTATCTGGCCGCCCACACCGACGGGCTGATCTTCGAAAGCAGATACGCAGCACAAACCTTCGAGCAGAATGCCGACAAGCCCAACTGCCCTGTCAGGATCATCCATAACGGCATCATGGCCGCAGAGCTGGAGCCCGTCGCCCCCGCGCCGGAGGCCGCCGACTTCGTTTTTGTCGGCGAGTTGCGGATGCTCAAGGGCGTGGACACGCTGCTGGAGGCGTTGGCCGTCCTCCAGTCTCAAGGGCCTGTTTCGCTGACCATTGTGGGCTCGGGCCCCGATGAAGCGCGCTTCAAGGCCCTCAGCACATCACTTGGGCTTGACGCCCATGTCCGCTTTCCCGGGGCCATGCCGGCGCGGGACGCCTTCCGTCTTGGCCGTGCGCTGGTGATGCCGTCGCGCGCGGAGAGCCTGCCTTATGTCGCTCTCGAGGCCGCCGGAGCCGGACTTCCATTGGTTGCGACCAACGTCGGCGGCGTGCCCGAGATCGTCGCCGGCACCGACACCCGGCTCGTCCCACCCGGTGATGCACCGGCCTTGGCAGACGCGATGGCCCATATCCTCGCGCATCCGGACCAGGCGCAGGCGTCCGCTGCCATGCTGCGCAACGCCATCAGCGACCGTTTCTCGATCAAGGCCATGACCGCGGATGTGCTGGTGTTCTACGATGCATCGCGCGTGCACCGGACCACGTCTGCCTCCCCCATTCACGCGGCCGCCTGACCCTTCCCTTCCGCCGTCACGTCCCGGCGATCCAGGCGAGGTTCGCCGATCTTCATACACGCCCTCGCAGCCCAATAGTTGTATCACCCCTCATTGACATGCTGCGGCCCAGCGGCCATCTCCCGCCTGTCGCAAATTCAGCACG
>JBKDZY010000647.1:0-2708 GCA_047971765.1 Hyphomicrobiaceae bacterium
AATCTGGAGTGCTCTTCGGCTGGTTGGCGCTGGTGGCGAGCACCAAATGAAATTTGGATCGGTCGTCTCGTTTTTCCGCTTGTCGCATCGCCTTCGAGGAACCTGCTCCTGTGTCGCTGGAACCGGCCCTGGAACCATGGGGACGCGAGCGACGACCATGCGCGTGGTGCACATCCTCGAAGATCGGATGTTGTGCGGTTGGCGGACTTTCCTGGTGCTTTACTTTTCCATCAAGCCGCGGATCGACTGCGCGATGGCAAATGCGCGCTGCTCGATGAGCACGGGGATTTCGCAAGCCACCGGAATGTTTCGCTGGCGCTCTTGAAAGACGCGAGCATCCCAGTCGTAACGGTCCTGCGCTTCCTGGGCCAGGCGGGCCGCCGCCTGATCCTTCAGGTTGGCTTGCGACGCTTTGATGAGGTCGGCCAGCTCGGTGCCTTCACGTTCGAGTTTTTGGGAACGCAGGATCTGCCGGCGCTGGAATTTCTCAATGCCAGTGAGAACGGAGGATCGCGTCGCATTGATCTGTGCGAGGACCGCTGAGAATAGCTCGGCGAGCTTGGCATCGCGGGTGTCGGCGGGAAGGGCGTCTGAAAATGCCTTGATGTCCTTTTCGACCTCCTCGACAGGTAGGCGCCGGCTGACGATGATGGGCACGAGGTGGCGAATGCTCTCATCGTCCGATGACTTGCCCTCGCTGGTGATCTCCGGCCCATCCCACATCTGCGCGGCCGTCAAGACGGACTGCTTGTGCTGGATGCATGGCCAGTCGACATTTGCCGGCATGGCTGCGCTGGCTGCTTCGCTGACAGCCTGGTTCTCTGGCAGGCTGGGCGGGGCTGCAGGTTGTTCTTGCGCCTGTGCGTGAACGGCAAGGACCGAAAATGCAGCAATCGTACACATCAGCCGGTGCGGTCTACGCATATGGCCGGCAATGGTCGTGAAGGTCATCTCTCAACCCTTTTTGGTTAACCGCCTCCCGGGCCGCCACGCCGCGCGATCAGACCCTTCGAGGGATTGTAGGCGAAGATGGCAGCGCCCAGGAACAAAATGGTGCACCCGATCACCACCATGAGATGGGTAAGGTCAATGCCGCCGCCTTCGAGCCGAGGCCCGATCTGGCCATAGAGGGAAAAGCGGATGAGTTCGACGGCATGGGTGAAGGGATTGAGTTCGGCCAGTGTTGCCAGCAACGGGCTGGATTCGCGCAACCGCCAGACCGGGTACAGCGCCGAGGACATGAAGAACATCGGAAAGATGACGAAGTTCATGACTCCAGCGAAGTTCTCCAGCTGCTTGATGACCGATGACATGAACAATGCAATGGAACCGAGCATCAGACCCGACATGATCAGTGCCGGCAGCAGCGTCAGGTAGCCCATGGGCGTCGGATCGACATTGCCCAGTTGCGCAAACGTGCCCGTCACGTTGTTGGCGAACGCACCGAGCATTGCTGAAAAGCCGTCCGACTGGAGCGTCTCGATCAGCGGTGTGTCCCACGACCAGGCTTCCCAGAACCGCGCCACGACCAGGAACACGTAGGCCTGCAGAACCGCGACGAAAACGCCGCCGCTGAGTTTCGAGACGAGCAGGAAGGAGCGCGGAAACGGGCTGACGAGAAGCGTGCGCATGGCGCCGGTTTCGCGGTCATAGACCATCGATAGCGAGGACTGCATCGCGTTGAACAACAAGATCATGCCGACGAGGCCTGGGGTGACGAAGGTCTCGTAGAGCACTTAGGTCGTGTAAGGCGGGATGATCGACACGCCGAGCACCTGGCGGAAGCCGGCGGCAAAGATGAACAGCCAGATCAGCGGGCGCACCAGGGCCGACAAGAAGCGCTCGCGTTGATGCAAAAAGCGCAACACCTCGCGCCACACGATGCCGCGAAAGCAGTTGAGGTAGGCGCCAAGGCCCATGCGGTGCGTTACGGCGGCCGCCTGTGTGCCGGCCGAGCCGAACAGCGATGCGGTTTTGCTGCTCATGCCGCGTCGAGCTCCTGCGTGCCGGTCATTTTTCGGTAGGCGCGCCGCAGATCCGCTTCGCCTGATTTTTCGAGCATCTGGGGCACGCTTCCCGCGAACAGAACCTGCCCGCGATGCAGAAGAACGATGCGGTCCGTCTGGGCAATCTCATCGATGAGGTGGGTTGCCCAAAGAACGCCAAGGCCACGCGTTGCCACCAGCGCGCGCACAATCGACACGACACTTTCGCGCGAGCCGATATCAAGCCCGACAGTCGGTTCGTCGAGCAACAGCAGATTGGGCTTGTGCAGCAGCGAGCGCGCGATTTCCACGCGCCGCGCCTGGCCACCTGAAAGGTTGCGGATTCTTTCGCCGGCCCGGTCCGCCAGCGATACGGTCTCAAGCGCCTCGATGGAGCGCGCGCGCGCCTGCGATGATCCGATCCCGTGCAACGCCGCGTGATAGCGCAGGTTCTGGGCGAGCGTCAGGTCCGCATCAAGCGTCCGGCTCTGGAACACCACGCCCAGGCGCTGCAGTGCCAGCGTCGGCTGGCGTCGAACATCGAAGCCAAGGATCCTGATTTCGCCCGAAACGTTATCGTAAAGACGGGTGATGAGAGAAAAGAGTGTCGACTTGCCCGCGCCATTCAACCCGAGAAGAACGGTAAGGACGCCTTGCGGCACCTGCAGCGAGACGTTGTCGAGAGCCTTCTTCTCCCCGAAACTGTGGTTGACGCCATTGACG
>JBKDZY010000648.1:0-2680 GCA_047971765.1 Hyphomicrobiaceae bacterium
GACCAACCGGTCGCGCAGCGGCAGCCAGCCGTGGCGCGCCGCGTTGCGCTGGGACAGCACCTCGATCTTCAACCGGGCCATGTCGACCCCGGTCGGACACTCGCGGCGACATGCCTTGCACGACACGCACAGCGCCAGCGTCTGCAGGATATCATCGGAGGCGAGGGCATCCGGCCCCAGTTGCCCCGACATGGCGAGGCGCAGGGTATTGGCGCGTCCACGGGTGACGTCACGCTCGTTGCGGGTCACGCGGTAGCTGGGACACATGGCACCACCGGCCAGCTTCCGGCACTCGCCGTTGTTGTTGCACATCTCGACGGCGCCCTGGAAGCCGCCGCCAGCACCCGGATAGGAGGACCAGTCCAGCGCCGTTTCAAACTCCGGCACCCGGTATTCCGGCTTGTAGCGAAACAGCGTGCGGTCGTTCATGGCCGGCGCCCGGACGATCTTGCCCGGGTTCATGAGCCCCTCCGGATCGAACCGGTCCTTCACCGCCTCGAAGATCTCGACCGTCCTGCGGCCGTACATGGCCTCATGGAACTCGGAGCGGACGAGGCCATCGCCGTGCTCGCCGGAATGGGAACCCTTGTATTCGCGCACCATGGCGAAGGCTTCCTCGGCGATGGCGCGCATCTTCCTGACATCGACATCACGCTTCAGGTTGAGCACCGGTCGGACATGCAGGCAACCGACCGAAGCGTGGGCATACCAGGTGCCGGTGGTGCCATGCTTCTCGAAGACGGCGGTCAGCCGCTCGGTGTAGTCGGCCAGATGTTCGAGCGGGACGGCGCAATCCTCGATGAAGGAGACGGGTTTGCCCTCCGTCTTCATGCTCATCATGATGTTGAGGCCGGCGGCGCGCACCTCCCACACGGCCTTCTGCTGGGCCGGATCTGAGATCTTCACGACCGCATTCGGATGGCCGAGATCGCCCATGAGCTCTTCGAGGCGGTCGAGCCGGCGCAAGTTCTCGGCCTGATCGTCCTCGGCAAACTCGACGAACAGCAGCGCATCCGGCTTGCCACGGACGTGCGCCTCCATGACCGGACGGAACATGGCGATGTCACGGGCCAGCTCGATCAAGGTCCGGTCCACCAGCTCAACCGCGACAGGGCCAAGCCGGACGATGTGCTGGGCAGCCTCCATCGCCTTGCGGAAGGTTGCGAAGTGGCAGATGCCCAGCGCCCTGCTGATCGGTTGCGGCGACAATTTGAGGCGAATACGCTCGGACAGGGCGAGCGTGCCTTCCGAGCCGCACAGAATGGTTGCCAGGTTGCGCGGTTTCTCACCGGGCAACAGTGCATCCAGCAGGTAGCCGCCAACCCGGCGCGAGACCTCGGGGAACGCGTGGCGGATGTGCGCGGCGTCGGCTTCCCCGAGACGCAGGAGGTTGCGGAAAAGATCGCGGGCGGCGTCAGGGGCATTGATCGTGGTGAACTCGGCAGGAACCTCGCCAAAATGGGCGCGGGTGCCATCCGGCAGCATGGCGTCAACGGCCAGAACGTTGTCGCGCATGATGCCGTAGCGGATGGAGCGCGTGCCGCAGGAATTGTTGCCCGTCATGCCGCCGATGGTGGCGCGGCTCGAGGTCGAGACATCGACCGGGAAAAAGAGGCCTGTCGACTTGAGCTGGCGATTAAGATCGTCAAGGACGATGCCGGGCTCAACCAGGCAGGTGGCCTGCTGTTCGTCGACATCCAGAACGCGGCTCATATACTTCGTGTAGTCAATGACCAGGGCCCGGCCGACCGTCTGCCCCGACTGCGAGGTCCCACCGCCACGCGGGAGCAGCGGCACTCCCTCTTCACGCGCAATCTGATGGATGGCCGCCACATCTTCCGGTGTTCGCGGCAGGACGACGCCCATGGGCTCGATCTGGTAGATCGAGGCGTCCGTGGCGTAGCGGCCGCGGCTTGCCCGGTCGAACAGCACATCACCCTCGATGGCGCGCTTCAGCCGGTCAGCCAGGGCGCTGTTTGCGGGGACGTGGACGTTCATGGGTTAATCCCTCCGGGGGAAATTCTTGACGGGATGCGCTTGCGGCTTCTATCGAGTGACACAGGCGGCCCACTGGTCGCAAGCTGCTAGCATAGCGAGGATTATTCAATGTCCAACGAGCCCCGTCGCGCGGGACGGCACTTTTTGCAGATTCCGGGCCCCTCGCCCGTTCCCGACCGTATTCTCAGGGCGATGGACATGCCTGTCCTGGACCATCGCGGACCAAAGTTCCAGAAGCTCGGCCACAAGGCGCTGGACGGCATCAAGACCATCTTCAAGACCAAGAACCCGGTCGTGATCTACCCGGCATCCGGCACCGGCGCGTGGGAAGCCGCGCTCGTCAACACGCTGTCGCCCGGCGATGACGTGCTGATGTACGAGACCGGCCATTTCGCGATGCTGTGGAAGACGCTCGCCACCAATCTCGGCCTCAAGCCCGAGTACATCGGCGGCGACTGGCGCATGGGGCTCGATCCCAACGTCATCGAAAAGCGCCTGCGCGAAGACAAGGCGCACAAGATCAAGGCCGTCTGCGTGGTCCACAACGAGACTTCATCGGGGACCGCCACGCCGATCGACCAGGTGCGCAAGGCCATGGACGCCGCCGGCCATCCCGCGCTGCTGATGGTCGATACGATTTCCTCGCTCGGCTCCATGCCCTACGAGCACGATGCGTGGGGCG
>JBKDZY010000649.1:0-12201 GCA_047971765.1 Hyphomicrobiaceae bacterium
CTGCGCGGGCAGTTGGAACGCCGGTCAGTTGCTCGGTCCTGGCCCGTTCAATGACGATTGGCGGCGGTTCGTTATCCTCGAAAATGCCCCGGTAGGCTTGATCCATCTCCATGGAAAACTGCGTTTCCAGGTATGAGGTCTCGGCGTGCGTCTGTGCAGGTGCGGCGATGGCGAAAACTTCCGTGGCTTCCGGCACCGTCACAGTGGCAGGCGGCGCCGTGCGTCCGGGATTATGCGGCGGCGGCAATGGCCGCCCTGGCCCAAGGCCCACCAGCGCATCATGCAGGCTGCGCTGCTGCCCGGGCAGCGCGGGAGGTTGAGCCTGCTGCTGGCGCTGGCTACCGTTGTGAGGCCGCGCACCGTCTTCCAGGGCGGCGGCAAGCTCGATACGCGACATGACTGAAACACCCACGCTACTGACTGCACTCAACGTTGCCGATCATTAGGGCAGGTCGAGGATGGCCGTTTTATGAAACCGGCGGCAAGCAAAAAGCGCGGCGGTTGGACGCATGATATGCTCATCCTGCGCGCCGCGTGATTTGTCATCGCGAGCCTCCGAACGGTGCGTCACGCCACACGTTGCTCCCGCTCTCAACAGGTTGCGGCGCATGTCTTCCATGCGACGGTCCGACCGCGGAGGCCGGGGCTTTCGCGGTCGGGAGAGGGCAAACACCCGGCACGCGGCGGCCTGACTACCGGCGATCGGCGGAAATGATGCCACCGAAGCGCTCGAAGCCGTCGCCCTTGACGCGCGCGAGCTGGACCGACTCGATCGGGTAGAAGTCGGTCGCACTGGTGTTCACCGTGATACCGGGCAGCAGCAATGGCGCCTCGAAGTTCTTCAAGTTGGCCGCCTGCTTCATGATGTTGGCGCGCGTCAGGTCATCACCGCACTGCTTCAACACCTGAACCAACGTGGCCGAGATGAAATAGCCGTAGTTGTGGCCATCGTCCGCCTTGTTGGCGTTCGGCATGTACTTGTCCATGAAGCTGTTCCAGGCCTTGACGTCGGGCGCGTCCGTCCATGCCGGATCGTTCACATCCTTGCGGTAGGCCGCCACGATGATGCCCTGCGCGTTCTCGAGCCCGGCGGGCTTGAACACGGTCGCGAAGGAGGCGGAAATGGTGTTGAGGATATGCACCGGCTTCCAGCCGATCTCTGCGGCCTTCCGGATGGACTGGGCGGCGAACTTCGGCGTCGTGATGTTGAAGAAGACGTTGGCGCCGGAGTTCCTGAGCTGGATCATCTGGCTGTCCACCGTCGGGTCCGTTGCCTCGTAGGTGGCATGGGCGACGATCAGTTTTCGGTTGTCCTCGCCAAGGCCACGCAGGAACCCGTTGTAGTAGTCCTTGCCGTAGTCGTCGTTCTGCATCAGCACGGCGATTTTCGGGTTCTTGATGTTCTCCAGGATGTACCTGGCATGGATCGATGCCTCGGTGGCGTAGTCGGGCTGGCCGCCCATGGTCCACGGGAATTTCTTCGGCTGCCCCCACTTCGAGGCGCCACTCGCGACGAAGAGCTGGGGGACCTTCTTCGCGTTCATGTACTTGTGGATGGCACTGTTGGTCGGGGTGCCGAGAGGATTGAACAGGAACAGCACCTTGTCCTGCTCGACCAGCTTGCGCGCCATCTCGACGGTCCTTGGCGGGGAATAGCCGTCATCGTAGGTGATGAAGTCGATCCTGCGGCCGTTGATGCCGCCCTGGTCGTTGATCATCCGGAAATAGGCTTCGAGGGTCCGGCCAAAGCTGCCGTAGGCAGACGCATTGCCCGAATAGGGCATGGTATTGCCGATCCTGATCCCGGTATCGCTTGCGCCGGCATCATACGCCTTGCCGGCCGCGACCGGCCCTGCTGCAACGGCGACACTTGCCAGGGCTGCTGCCATCACGGCGAGACGCCTGTAGACCTTCTTCATCAACTCCATTCCTCGCTGGTTGGTCGATCTTCCTGGTTGACGATTGCGCCGCGGTGCTGCGTGGCCACGCGGCGTATTCCCTGTTCATGCCGGTCTCACCCGGGTGGCTTCGCGCGCCTGCCGAGACGGGCGAACAGAGCTTCGATACCGCCGGCCATGCCGGTCGGCATGAGATACATGAGCGCGATGAGCATGATGCCGTAGATGGTCCACGGCTCGAGCTGGAGCGGCAGGTGGATGGCGCTGGCGATGTCCCTGGTCACGGCGTCGGCGTACTTCTCGACGACCTGGATGAAGACCCCGCCGATGACGGCTCCGGGCAGCGTCGCGATGCCGCCCACCACGGCGCCGACGAGCAGTGAGATGGACAGTTCGAGACGGAAACTGTCCGGCGCGATGAACTCGAAAATGACGGCGTGCAGCGCGCCCGCAACCCCGGTGACCATGGCCGAGATGCCAAAGGTGATGGTCTTCACCCTGGCGACGTCGATGCCCATCGCCTCGGCCGCGACACCATGATCGCGGATGGCCATCATGGCGCGTCCCATGCGGCTGTGGATCAGGTTCCGCGCCAGCCAGAACATCACGATGGCGGTAACCAGCACGACGAGATACATCCACCGGTCCGGACTGACCGGCAGACCGAACGGCGCCTCCGGTTTCACGAGATTGATGCCCTGCACGCCGCCGGTCAGGCCCTCGAAGTGGCGGTATTTCAGCATCTGGGGCACCGCAACCGCGAGTGCGAAGGTGGCCAGCGCCAGATAGTGGCCTTCCAGCCTCAATGCCGGGAAACCGAAACCGTAGCCAGCCACGAAGCAGGCCATCGCGGCGGCTGGCACGGCTGCCCAGACGGGGGCTGCGGACTTGTCGATGAGAATGGCGGCGGTGTAGGCGCCGATGGCAAAAAACGCGCCGTGTCCAAGTGAAATCTGCCCGTTGATGCCTGTCAGCAGAACGATCCCCAGCACCGCAACGGAAAACACCATCATCAATGAGAACTGCAGGAACGCATAATCCGAGGTGATATCGTAGCCGAGCATTCCGGAGACGACCTCGAAGACGGGGTTCAGGGCTGCAACCTGGGTGACGAACGGCAGCACCGCCAGCACGAGCGCGCTTATCGCGACCCACTTCGGCACGCCGAGACGTGTCCGCGAGACCGTGCCGCTGGCAGAGGCTGCAGTGGTGATGGTTGCCATGTCCTAGACCCGCCTGGCCGTTGCGCGACCGAACAGGCCGTCTGGTTTCACCATGAGCACCACGACGAGGATGGCGAGGGCGACGGTCAACTTCTCGCCATTGCCGACGATGTAGATGCCGGTCATGCGATGAAGTTCGTTGCCGCCAAAGGCGATCACGTTCTCGAGCACGCCGACAATGAACCCGCCAGCAACCGCACCTGCGGGATTGCCAATGCCGCCAACGAGGGCGCCTGCAAAGCCATACAGGAGAACGCCAGCCATCATGTTCGGCTCGAGGTAGACCACAGGCGCCACCAGGACGCCTGCCACCGCGCCGATGGCGGCGGCCAGGCCCCAGCCGATGGCCAGCATCCAGTCCACGGGAATACCGGCGAGGCGTGCGGAAACGGGACTTTGCGCGGCGGCCCGCATGGCAAGGCCAAGCGGCGTGCACCTGAAGAACAGGAACACCGCCAGCAGGAGGATCAGCGTGACGGCGATCATGCCGATCTGATGGGGGCCGATGTAGCCCGAGCCTGCGAAGGCAATGTCCGGGAATGGTGACGGAAACGGCTTGATCGTGTGCGTCCAGATCGCACCGGCGAGCGAATGGAAGATCGCCAGCAGACCGATGAGCACAACCACCACGGACAACACCGGTGACTGGTGCAGCGGACGCAGGACGATGCGCTCGATCAGCAGTCCGGCAACGAAAGACAGCGCGGCTGCAAGACCCAGCGACAACCAGAAGCCGCCCCCCGCCTGGCAGAAGGACCAGGCGATGTAGGTGGAGAACATCGCCATTTCGCCCTGCGCGAAGTTCAGGTGGCCGGTCGCGGAATAGATCATGACAAGGGCGAGCGCGATGAGCGCGTAGATGGCGCCGTTCGCAAGCCCGGCAGCAACCTGCTGAATGAGCTGTTCCATGATGCCCTCAACAGCCCAGGTAGGATTTGCGGACCTGCACGTCGTTCCCGACCGTCGCCGCATCGCCCGACATGACGATGCGTCCGGTGTCCAGGACGCAGGCGTGGCAGGCAAGATCGAGCGCCAGGGCAGCGTTCTGCTCGACGAGCAGCATGGAGACACCCGTCTCGCGGTTGATCCGGCGCATGATGCGGAAGATCTCCCGCACGACCAGTGGCGCCAGGCCGAATGACGGTTCATCGAGCAGCAGCAAGCGGGGGTGCAGCATCAGTGCGCGGCTTATGGCCAGCATCTGCTGCTCGCCACCCGACAGCGTGCCGGCCTGCTGCCGGAGACGTTCGGCCAGGCGCGGAAAATAGCCGAGCACCATCTCGCGATCGCGTTCGACACCGGCCCGGTCGCGACGGGTATAGGCGGCAATCCTCAGGTTTTCATCGACCGACAAGGCCGTGAAGGTGCCACGCCCCTCGGGCACATGCGCGACCCCCATGCGAACGATGCGCTCGGTCGCCAGCCCGGTGACCGGCCGGCCGTCCAGCACGATGTCGCCCGTCGTGCGCACCATGTTGCAGATCGCCCGCAGTGTGGTGGTCTTGCCCGCGCCGTTGGCGCCGAGCAGGGCCGTTATGCCCCCTTGCGCCAAGGCGAACGAGATGCCGTGCAGGGCCGCGGACTGGCCGTAGAAGGCCGATACGCCCTTCACCTCGAGAAGCGTTGTCATGCGGTCAGGCCTCTCCCGCGCCCAGGTAGGCGCGGACGACCGCGGCATCCTTCCGGATTTCGTCAGGGTGGCCTTCCGAGATCCTGCGGCCGAAATCCATGACGACGACCTTGTCGGAAACGCCCATGACAAGGCCCATGTGGTGTTCGACCAGGAGGATGGTAACACCCTGCGCATCACGCACCTGGCGGATCTGGCGTTCGAGGTTGCGCACCTCGTCATGATTGAGGCCGGCCGCCGGTTCATCGAGCAGCAGCAGCTTCGGCCTTGCACCAAGTGCACGGGCCAGTTCCACGCGCTTGCGAATGGGAAACGGCAGCGGACCGGCTTGCGCCTCGGCGAAGGCCTCAAGGTTCATGAACGCGATAAGCTCGCGGGCACGGTCCTCGATCGCCTGCTCCTCGCCGGCAGACGCCGGCAGACGCAACGCCGAGGCAGTGAAACCGGCATGGCTCTCGTTGTGGCAACCGACCTTTACGTTATCGAGCACTGTCAACCTGTCGAAAAGCGCCACGTTCTGGAACGTCCGGGCAAGGCCAAGCCTGGCAATCCGATGACGCGGTTCGGACAGGATGGACTTCCCCTCGAACAGGATGTCGCCCTGATCCGGCACATAGAGCCGCGACAAGCAATTGAAAAGGGTCGTCTTTCCCGCTCCGTTCGGACCGATCAGGCCGGTGATGCCGCCCCGGGCGATGTCGAACGACATGCCATCGAGCGCGACGATGCCGCCCAAACGCAAACTGACATTCCGAACCGAAAGGAGCGGAGTAGCCCCGGAAGCCGACTGGCTTGTCGGCACATCAGGCCCCACCATAAAGTATCTTGCTCCTTGACACAAACGCCTGGACCTCACTTCGTGGCCGAAGCAGGGTCCGCCAGACCATCCTGGCGCTGGCATTCACGGGGACTGGCGCTAGTGTGGCGGTTCTGAAGTTCGCTCCATCATATCGGCGTACGTTGCAAGCGAACTTCAGAACATGACGCCACACTAAGCCAATGATATCGCTAGTGTCCTTATCGACCGCGAAGTTCGCGGTCGATAAGGACACTAGCTTGATCTAGCCCGGTTTCGCTGGTCCGGTCCAGTGTCGCGACCAACAAATCTCCAGACCTTCTAGTATCTTACAATGCGGGAACGGAAAACTGAGCATGAGGCCTAGCTTGAAACTCGCGATCGGTGGCATGGGCGCGATCGGCATGGCCGTCGCCCGGCGGGTCGATGCCGGGGATGTGCCCGGACTTGAACTTGCGGCTATTTCCGCACGGGACCAGGACAAGGCCCGGCAGCGGCTGGCGAACTTCCGAACGCCGCCCGCACTGGTTGCGCTTGGCGCGCTGGCGGACCATGGCGACGTGGTGCTCGAATCGGTGCCTGGCCGGCATTTCAGCGAGATCGCGGAACCGGCCATCGCCAAGGGGCGCATCTTCATGCCGTTGTCGGTCGGCCAGTTGCTGACCCACATGGATCTGGTCGAGACGGCCCGGGAGACAGGCGCCAGGATCCTGGTTCCAACCGGCGCGCTGCTGGGTCTCGACGCGGTGCGTGCGGTTGCCGAAGGGCAGGTTGCCAGCGTCCGGATCATCACGCGCAAACCGCCGCGCGGGCTCAAGGGGGCACCGCATCTGGTCGCCAACAGCATTTCCGTTGACGATCTACCGGCCGCAAAAAAGGTTTTCGAAGGCTCCGCGCGGGAGGCCATCAAGGGATTTCCGGCCAACGTCAACGTCGCGGTCGCCCTTTCGCTGGCGGGCATCGGACCGGACAAGACACAGATCGAGATCTGGGCCGATCCGGAGGTGGACCGCAACGTCCACACCATCGAGGTCCGCTCCGACAGCTCCGACCTGACGATGACCATTGCCAACATTCCCTCCGAAGAGAACCCGGCGACAGGCAAGATCACCGCGCTTTCGGCGCTGGCCACGTTGCGACGGCTGACAGCCCCGCTGGTTGTCGGCACCTGAGGTTCCGGCCCGGCCGCCCGGCTGGATCCTGCCGGCGTGCTGGCTGACCGCTTCTCCCGTGACCGCCATCAGGGCGCGCGCGGGCGCCAGATCTCGCGCTTGCGTGCCTTGTAGGCCTCGATGCCGTCCGGGTAGCTCACCAGTTCCATGGGAAGGCCCCAGGGGCTGCGGAAATAGAGCCACGTCAAGCCGGCGCTCGGCCCTTCCGTCATCTCGACCGGGCCGCTTTCGATCGGACAGCGGTGTTCCTTGAGCCGCGCAAGCGCCACATCCATGTTCTCGACGTAGAATGCGATATGAACCGCGGCCTGGGCCTCATCGGTGCCGGCGTGGGCGCCATCCCGGCCCTGGGCCAGCTCGAACAGCTCCAGCACAGGGCCGTTGGCCACCTGGACGACACGCAGGCGGTGAATGCGACCGCCGAAGGGCCTCACGAGATGGGCCGCCATCCAGTCGTCGGGATCGGGAAGCGGGCCGATATCGTACAGCGTCTCCCCGCCGAGCACGTCCTGCAGGAAGCTGGTCGCCAGTTCGAGATCCGGCACGATCAGTCCGACATGCTCGATACCGGCAAGACCTGGAATGGGCATGGCTCGTGGCATGGTCACCTCTGCTCAGCATGAATCGATCGGGGTTCGTATAGCATTCCTGCAGGCAGCCGTGACCGGGATCGACACCTGCTCCCGCGCACGCGCCGCAGCCGGGTCTGTGGCCGCTCCACCGGGGCCTCTCATGCCATAGCGTCGCTGCGGCCTTGCCGCCAGGGACCAGAGCGCGCATATTCCACCGCATTCCAGCAAGCGGGAGGGTCTCATGGCCGAGGGCACATCCAATTCCCAAATCGCCAGACTGTACCGCTATCCGGTGAAAGGGTTGTCGCCCGAGCCTCTGGATCGTGCAGACCTGCAGGTCGGCGAGACGTTTCCCTGCGATCGCATGTTCGCGATCGAGAACGGGCCGGGCCAGTTCGACGAGCAGGCGCCGAAGTATCTGCCGAAAATTCATTTCCTGATGCTGATGCGGGATGAGCGGCTGGCGTCACTGCAGACGCATTTCGATGCCGACACCACCACGCTTACGATCATGCGAGGGGGACGGCAGGTGGCGGGGGGGAACCTATCGACTCCGATCGGCCGGAAACTGGTCGAGCAGTTCATTGCCGCCTACATGAAGGACTCGCTGAGGGGCGCCCCGAGGATCGTCTCGGCGGAGGGACACAGCTTCACCGACATGCGTGCGAAGTGCGTCCACATCATCAATCTTGCCACGCTGGCGGAAGTCGAGCGCGCGCTCGGGCGCAGCCTCGATCCGCTGAGGTTCCGGCCCAACATCATCCTGGAAGGCGTGCCTGCCTGGGGCGAGTTCAACTGGCTCGGCAAGACCATCCAGGCAGGCTCAGTCGGCCTCGATGTCTTTCACCGGACCCAGCGCTGCAATGCCACGAACGTCGATCCCAGCAACGGGCACCGCGACCTTGCCGTGCCGGCAGTCCTGCAGCGGACGTGGGGCCATTCGGACTTCGGGGTCTACGCCAAGGTCTCGTCCGCCGGAAGCCTGGCGGTGGGCGACGCGGTGATCACCACCTGATCAGGAATGGGATGGCTTGTCTGTGCTCACGGACCCTTTCGGCCTTCGGCCGGGTCCTCCGCGAGGGCGGCGCACACGCCGGGCCGCCGTCGCGCCCCAAGCGTTTCCGCTTGAACCGGAAACGCTATAGCTTGTTTGCGCTCACGGACCGTTTCGGCCTTCGGCTCGGTCCTCCGCGAGGGCGGAGGCAACCTGCCGGTTGCCTGCACCTTCACATCAGGCTTTCGCGGAGTCCTGTCCGGCAGCCAGCGCAATGAACAGGTATGCCCAGCCGGACGAGATCATGTTGATGCCGACAAGCAGGCCGATGGCCCAGATGGCGGAGCTCGGCAGGCTCATGAAGATCATGACGCCGGCGGCAATGGCCACGATGCCGGCCAGCAGGATCCAGCCCCAGCTTCCGTGCCCGCGCATCTGCATGGCGATTGCGATTTCAAGGATGCCCTGGGCCACGAACATGGCAGCCAGCAGGATGGTAAGCGTGAGGAGGCCGGTGAGCGGGAAGAAGGCGAGCCAACCGCCCGCAATCACGTAGAGCAGGCCAACGAGCAGGTTCAGGAAAAAGGCGCCCCAGCGTTGTGTCGAAAAGGCGTGCACGACCTGGATGACGCCGCCGACGAGGAACAACCAGCCGAGGAAGATCTTTGCGGCGATGGTGGTGACAAACGGAAACGCGATGGCGGCTGCCCCCAGAAGGATCAGGCATATCCCCATGATGATAAACCACGTCCGATACTGGGCCACCTGGGCCCGCATCGCTTCCACGCTCGACGATGATATTGCTTGTTCGGTCATATCCTCGCTCCTTCGGCTCATGCCACATCTGATGAATTGGGTCGCACCGGCGACCATTGTTCATTACGTATTCTCTTCGCAATATGCGACGGCAGCCTCTTTGGCCCGCCGTTCCCGGTAATTTACCGCAACTCCCGGGGCACACCGTATGAAAATTTTTTCATATTCAATATCAACGCAGCCGCCCGGCGCTGCGCCTGCACCTCATTTCAAAAAACCGGACAGAGCAGAAGAACCAGACTTTCCAGTCATTTCATCGCTTTCCCATCACGCGACAGGAGAATCACCGGCTGGGGCATGGGCCGCCATTCATTCAATCATTCGCAAACAGGGCACCCCTCGCGATTGGCGGAAGCGTTTTTTGTATCAGCCGGTTTCCGTGCGCCGTTATCGACGTTTTCTACTCGTGCGGTGATCGAGAAACCCACCGTCATCCGACTGCGCCCGCCAAGCCAATTTCCCGAAATGAACCGAATGGACAACCTTCCGAAAGTCACATCTGGTTGTCATTTTTTCTTGCGCTTTTTCTCCGTGGCTCCCTGGCCGCCCGCAGGGCACTGGTTCCCGTCGAGCCGAAGCCTCCGCTCCCCCGCTCGGTGCCGGCCACGCTTTCTGCCTCGACGAGGGTGACCTGTTCCACCCGCGCCAGCACGATCTGGGCGATCCGTTCGCCACGGAAAACCTCGTATGGCTCCTGGCCGTGATTGATCAGGATGACGCCAACCTCGCCGCGATAGTCGGCGTCGATGGTGCCCGGGCTGTTGAGCACGGTGATGCCATGCTTCAACGCCAGGCCCGACCTTGGGCGAACCTGCGCCTCGAAGCCCGGCGGCAACTCGAACACCAGGCCGGTCGGCACCAGCGCGCGCCCGCCGGGCGTCAAATGACACGGATCGCCATCGGGAATGGCCGCAACGAGATCCAACCCAGCTGAACCAAGCGTCTCATACTTCGGCAACGCCAGGTCGTGCGCATGGGACAGCCGCACGACCTTGACCTTGACCAACCGCCTGGGCTTGGCAGCGCTTTTCGCTTTGGCCTTCTCTTTTTTCTCGGTCATCACGCCTCGGCGCTTCTCTCTGCCAGATGCGCGGCGGCGCGCGCGACGAGTGCTTCGGCGACAGCCTGCTTGTCCATCTCGGGCCAATGATCGACCGCAGTAGCTGTCACGAGGTGCACCGTGTTGCGGTCCCCGCCCATGATTCCCGTTTCGGGGCTGACGTCATTGGCGACGATCCAGTCGCAGCCCTTCGATGCCAGCTTCTTCCGTGCGAAGGCCACAACCTTCTCGGTCTCGGCCGCGAAACCGATGACCAGCGGCGGGCGCCTTCCCGGTGGCAGGTGCGCAATGGTCTTCAGGATGTCGGGGTTCTCGACCAGATCGAGTTTCGGGGTCGCGGACTTGCCGTCCTTCTTGATCTTCTCGTCGTTGGCGTTGGCGACGCGCCAGTCCGCGACGGCGGCCGCGAAGATGGCGCAATCGGCGGGCAGGGCGGCTTCGACGGCCGCCAGCATGTCGCGCGCGGCTTCCACACGCACGGTGGTGACGCCCGCTGGATCGGGCAGGTTGGTGGGGCCCGACACCAGCGTGACCCGGGCGCCGAGCGCCGCTGCGGCAGCCGCTATGGCGCTGCCCTGCTTGCCGGACGAGCGGTTGGCGATATAGCGGACCGGATCGATGGGCTCGTGGGTCGGCCCCGAAGTGACAACGACATGTCGGCCGGCCAGGGGGCCGGCGCTGGACCTGGATGCATCCGTGGCCGCTGGTCCACCAGCCAGCATGGCCTCGATGGCAGACAGGATCTCGTGAGGCTCGGCCATGCGGCCAGGACCGGCCTCGCCGCGTTCGGCCATCTCGCCGACGTTGGGGCCGATCATTGCGATGCCGTCCGACTTCAACAGCTCGACATTCCGGGCCGTTGCGGGATTGCGCCACATGGCCGGGTTCATGGCCGGCGCCAGCAGCACCGGCTTGTCGGTTGCCAACAGCACGGCGGTCGCCAGGTCATCGGCGTGGCCGCCCGCCATGCGCGCCATCAGATCGGCAGTTGCGGGCGCCACCACGATCAGGTCGGCCTCCCGCGACAGGCGAATGTGCCCGATCTCGCGCTCGTCATCCAGGCTGAAAAGGTCCTGGAAGACGCGGTCGGCGGTCAAGGCGCCGACCGACAAGGGCGTCACGAATTCGGCCGCTGCCCGGGTCATGACCGCGCGGACATGGATGCCCTTCTCGCGCGCGCGCCTGATCAGTTCGAGGCACTTATAGGCAGCAATGCCACCGCCAATGATGAGCAGGATGCGTTTTTCCGGCATTCCGTTTTCTCGCCTCGAGTCTCAAGCCTTGCAGGTATTGGGCCGACAAGCTGAATTAAGTGTTGAAGATGCGCCTCATGCCACCGCCGTGCCGAGCCCGCGGCAGCCCAAATCCTTTGCCGCCCGCCACGTTAACACGAGCGCGTGGCCCAGCCATCACTCACCGGACAACGCGGCTAACCGGACTGCCGTTCAGCATTATTGCTGAAATATGCATTAGCAACCGCGCATCACTTGAGCGTTATTTGTTTACCTGCCCGTGACATAGGAAACCAGTGGACGCGATGATCCTGAAGCCCCATTGCCATCAGTGGCAGATCCAGGAGCAGGCGGGGACGCCCGGGCTCGGGCCGGGACAACGGAAGGACGGCCAATTCATGAGCCTGATGGCTTGGATTCTTCTTGGTGCCATGCTCGTTTTCGACACGGTCTCGCACCTGCTGCTGAAGGCCTCGACAGCGATTGCCGAGAAGGATCAGCGCGACATGCTCTACCTTCGCCGGCTGTTCCGCGTGCCGATCTTCTGGATCGCCATCGCCAGCTTCATGGGCATGATGGTGGCGTGGATCGGGTTCTATTCCCGGGTTCCCCTTGCCCAGGGCGTCATGACCGGTTGCATCACCATTGCAGGCGTCATGATCGGCGGGCGCATCTTCTTCGGCGAGAAACTGACGCCGGCGCGGGCAACCGCTGCCGCCTTGATCGCCGTCGGCGTCGTCCTGGTCGGATGGGATCAGACATGAAGCGGCTCATCATCCTGGGGTTTCTGCTGCTGCTCGGTATCGAC
>JBKDZY010000650.1:0-2078 GCA_047971765.1 Hyphomicrobiaceae bacterium
GCGCCTTGTCAGAGTAGAGCGCGATGACCTGGCTGGAGGGGCGGATATGCACCTGGCCGGCGTCGGCATTGACGATGATGGACGTCCCCTGCTCCACGCGCTCCATGATGCCGCGCGCGCCGCCAATGGCTGCGATGCCAAGTGCCCGGGCGACGATGGCGACGTGGCTGTGGCTCGAGCCTTCCTCGATCACGAGACCCTTCAGCCTCGTGCGGTCGTAGTCGAGAAGATCGGCAGCGCCCATGGAGCGTGCAATGACGATGGCGTCCGCCGGCATATCCGTCTGCGGCGGGGCTCCCTCGCGATTGCCGAACAGAATGCGCAACAGCCGGTCGGACAGGTCGTCGAGGTCGCGCAGGCGTTCCCTCCAGAACGGATCGTGCAGGCGGAGCATGCGGGCGCGAGTGCGGTTCTGGACCTGCTCGACGGCGGCTTCGGCCGTCAGGCCCGATTTCACGGCCTCCTGAAGACGGCGCTGCCAGCCCCGGTCGTTGGCGAACATACGGTAGGCTTCGAGCACATCGCGATGTTCGCCGGCGCGGGCGAGATCGGAACTACTGATGAGCTGGTCGAGCGTGTCCTTCAGCTCGACGATCGCGACCTCGAGGCGGTGCGCCTCGGCTGCCGTATCGGTTGCCACGAGCTCAGTAACAGCAACCCGTGGCTGATGCAGGACGACGTGACCGAGCGCCAGCCCTTCGGAGATCATCTGGCCGCGCACCACATCGTCGCTCTGGCGTGATGGAGCGGTCGGGGTGGCGCCAGCGACTGCTCCGGTAACCAGGTATTCGGCCAGCACCATGGCCGTGGTCTGCAGGGCCTCAACGTCGTCGTCGGAGTATTCGCGCGGGGTCCGATTCTGGACTGTCAGGACCCCAAGGACGTCACCACTCCTGAGGATGGGGACGGCGAGAAACGAGTGATAGACCTCTTCGCCGGTTTCGGGGCGGTAGGAAAAGGCCGGATGGGACTGGGCGTCAGGCTCATTGAGTGGCACGGCCAACTCGGCACAGCGGCCGACCAGACCCTCGCCACGCTTCATGAACGTGTTGTGGACGGCCTCGGGCTTGAGCCCCTCGGTGGCAAACAATTCAAGAGAATTATCCAGTCTCTTCAAATAGATCGAGCAAACTTCCGCGACCATGAGGCGGGAGACCAGTTGCACGATCTTGTCGAGCCGCGGCTGGCCATCGTCGGTTTCAGCCATGGTCTCGCGCAGACGGCGCAGCAGAAGCCGGAGCGCGGGCTCGGCTGACGAAATCTGCGGCTCGTCTACAGGACGGATGGGCATCTGATACCTGTTCACTACGGCGCGGCAACAACCGAATATAATTCGAGCCGCAGGTCTATAATACCTTGGAAACGCGGCAATGCACGGCTGCCGTCAAGGGTGTACGCCTCCAAAACAATACGGCTCTGCCGACTTATTCGGCATCCAGCCCATAAAGAGAGTGCAGGGTGCGGACAGCCAGTTCAGAATAGGCCGAGTCGATCAGTACGCTGATTTTTATTTCAGACGTCGTTATGGCCAGGATATTGATGCCTTTTTCGGCCAGTGCCTTGAACATCTGGGCGGCGACGCCGGCATGGCTGCGCATGCCGATGCCAATGACGGATACCTTGACGACCTCTGGCGAGCTCTCGATCTCGAATTCGCCGATGGTGCTGCGGGCGCCCTTGATCACCTCGACCGCCCGTGGAAGGTCTGTTTCGAGCACCGTGAAGGTCATGTCGGTGGATTTGCCATCAACCGAAAGGTTCTGGACGATCATATCGACATTGATACTGGCATCAGCCAGGGGGCCGAAAATGGACGCCGCGATGCCTGGACGGTCGGCGATGCCACGCAATGTGACCTTGGCCTCGTCCTTCGAATAAGCGATGCCGCTGACGACCTGGGTCTCCACGATCTCATCCTCGTCGCAAACGATTGTTCCAATTTCGTCCCAGTTGTCGGGACTGGCCGCCTTCATCTCATCGGGCGGCACGAAGCTCGACAGTACCCGTGTGCGCATGTTGTGCACCATGGCCAGCTCGACCGACCGGGTCTGGAGCACCTTGGAGCCGAGTGACGCCAT
>JBKDZY010000651.1:0-2275 GCA_047971765.1 Hyphomicrobiaceae bacterium
GACTACGGCACGCTCGAGCACCGTTTGCGGGAACTGGCGTTCCTCAATTCCGGCGCCCGCATCACGCTGAACGACAACCGGCACGCGGACAAGAAGTCAGAAACGCTGCTGTATGAAGGTGGCGTGGCGGCATTCGTGCAGTATCTCGACAAGTCGCGGACACCGCAGATCCCCGAACCGATCATGCTGCGCGGCGAGAAGGACGGCATCACCGTCGAGATCGCGCTGTGGTGGAACGACAGCTACAACGAACGCGTCCTGTGCTTCACCAACAATATTCCGCAACGTGACGGCGGCACGCATCTGGCGGGCTTCCGGGCAGCCCTTACCCGTGTCATCAACCGTTACGCCAATGAATCAGGCATCGCCAAGAAGGAGAAGGTCGATCTCACCGGGGACGACAGCCGGGAAGGCTTGACCTGCATCCTGTCGGTGAAGGTTCCCGATCCGAAATTCTCGAGCCAGACCAAGGACAAGCTCGTATCTTCCGAGGTCAAGCCTGTTGTCGAAAGCCTGACGTCCGACCACCTGAACGCCTGGTTCGAGGAGCATCCTCGCGAAGCCAAGAATGTCATGACCAAGATCGTCGAGGCGGCCTTGGCCCGTGAAGCCGCCCGCAAGGCGCGCGACATCACACGCCGCAAGGGCGTTCTGGACGGTCTCCGGCTGCCGGGCGGACTCGCCGAATGCCAGGATCGCGATGCCTCCAACACCGAGATGTTCATCGTCGAGGGTGACTCCGCCGGTGGCTCCGCCAAGCAGGCCCGCAAACGCGAATTCCAGGCCGTGCTCCCCATTCGCGGCAAGATCCTGAACGTCGAGCGCGCGCGCACCGACAAGATGTTGTCCTCCGAGCAGGTCACCAACATCATCGCGGCCCTCGGCACCGGCATCGGCCGCGACGATTTCAACCTGTCCAAGTTGCGCTACCACAAGATCATCATCATGACGGACGCCGACGTTGACGGCGCCCACATCCGCACATTGCTGCTGACATTCTTCTATCGTCAGATGCCTGAACTGGTGGAAAACGGCCACCTCTACATCGCCCAACCGCCGCTCTACAAGGTCCAGAAGGGCAAGGCCCACACCTACCTCAAGGACGAGCGCGCGCTGGAGGACTATCTCATCGACGGCGGCATCGACACGGCCCTGCTCTCGCTCGGCGATGGCGAAAGCCGCGCCGGACGCGATCTGCGCGACATCGTCGAGCAGGCCCGCTCCATCACCCGGGTGATCGACGACCTGCACTCGCGTTATGCCCGTTTCGTGGTCGAACAGGCGGCGATCGGCGGTGCCTTCGATGCAGCCCTGCTGACTGATCCTGACGCCGCCAACGCGGTGGCAGCGGAGATCGCCAGGCGCCTCGATACCCTGGCGGAAGAAACCGAGCGCGGCTGGGAAGGCCGGTTCGGCGACGAGGGCTTCCAGTTCAAGAGAACGGTGCGTGGCGTCACCGAGGTCCAGACCATCGACCGCGCGCTGCTTGGCTCCCAGGACGCCCGCCGCCTCAACGACCGCCGGCCCCATCTGATGGAGATCTACGCCACCCCGGCGACACTCAAGCGCAAGGACGTCGAGACCCCGATCTACGGCCCTCGCGCACTTCTCGATGCCGTCTACATGGCGGGGCGCAAAGGCCTGTCGCTGCAGCGCTACAAAGGGCTGGGCGAGATGAACCCGGAACAGCTGTGGGAAACGACACTGGACAGAGAAGCACGCACCCTGCTGCAGGTCAAGGTCGGTGACTTGAACGAGGCGGATCAGAACTTCTCGCGCCTGATGGGCGACATGGTCGAACCACGCCGCGAATTCATCCAGGAAAATGCGCTCAACGTCGCCAACCTGGACATCTGAACGCGACCCCACGAAAACCAGAATGCAAAATGGGCCGCCCCGAAGGGCGGCCCATTGTCGTTGGCGCTTCATGGCCGTTCAGGGCGCGTTTCAATACCCCAAGCCCGCGATCGACACGGCGCGTGAGAACGGATTGCCGCTCACCGGTCCTTGAAATTCGCTTTCCGTTTCTCGACGAACGCGGTCATGCCTTCGGTCTGGTCCTCGGTCGCGAACATCGGATGGAACGTCCGGCGCTCGAACCGCAGCCCTTCCGAGAGCGTCGTCTCATAAGACCGGTTCACGGCTTCCTTGGTCATCATCAGGATCGGCTGCGACATGGAGGCAATGAGCTCGGCGGTCTTCATTGCTTCCTCCATCAACTTGTCGGCCGGCACCACGCGGGATACGAGCCCCGAACGTTCGGCCTCGGCCGCAT
>JBKDZY010000652.1:0-5635 GCA_047971765.1 Hyphomicrobiaceae bacterium
ACCTGTTCATCAAGGAATGTGAATGGCGCTTCAATCACCGCCCCGTTGCCAATCTCACCAAGGTTCTGCAACAGTGGTGGTTCAAGTAACGGCAGACACGCTACCTATGTCAGCCCCAAAATAAATGCGGCTGGAGATGGAAACCTCCAGCCGCATCAAAATTCCGACACGTCGCGCCAGGACTACATCCCGGGATAATTGGGGCCGCCGCCGCCCTCAGGCACTGTCCAGTTGATGTTCTGGTTCGGGTCCTTGATGTCGCACGTCTTGCAATGGACGCAGTTCTGCGCGTTGATCTGGTAGCGCTTGGTGCCGTCCTCGTCTTCCATCCACTCGTAGACGCCCGCCGGGCAGTACCGGTTCGACGGACCATCAAAGGTGCCGAGCTCCGACTGCTTCTGCAGCTTCATGTCCGCGACCTTGAGGTGGACCGGCTGGTCTTCCTCGTGATTGGTGGCGGAGAACGAGACGTTGGTGAGACGATCGAAGGTCAGCACGCCATCGGGCCGCGGATAGTCGATCTTGGGCATCCGGTCCGCGGGCTGGAGTGCGGCGTAGTCCGGCTTGCCGTGCTTCGACGTCTGGCCGAAACCAATGCCGCCGATGATGGTATTGGCCCACATGTCGAGACCGCCGAGGCCGACACCGAGGAACGTTCCGAACCTGGACCACATCGGCTTGACGTTGCGCACGCGCTTCAGATCCCAGCCGATCTCACCGTTGCGGACCGCGGCCTCATAATCCTCGAGACGATCGTGAGAGCGGCCTGCCTTCAGTGCGGCAAAGGCGGATTCAGCAGCGTGGACGCCCGACAGCAGTGCGTTGTGGCTGCCCTTGATGCGCGGCACGTTGACGAGACCTGCCGAGCATCCTGTGAGCACGCCACCCGGAAACACCATGGCCGGGATGGATTGCCAGCCGCCTTCGGTAATGGCGCGGGCACCGTAGGCAATGCGCTTGCCACCTTCGAAGACCGGCTTGATCGCCGGGTGCGTCTTGAAGCGCTGGAACTCCTCGTAGGGCGACAGGTGCGGATTGCGGTAGTTGAGGTGGACAACGAAGCCGACCGACACCAGGTTCTCGCCGTAGTAGTAGAGGAACGAGCCGCCACCGGTCTTGTTGTCCAGCGGCCAGCCGAACGTATGCTGGATGAGACCCGGCTTGTGGTTCTCGGGCTTGACCTCCCATAGCTCCTTGAGGCCGATACCATATTTCTGCGGCTGCTTGCCCTCATCGAGCTTGAATTTGGAAATGAGCTGCTTGGACAGCGAGCCGCGCGCACCTTCCGAGATGATGGTGTAGCGGCCGCGCAGCTCCATCCCGCGCGTGAAGTTGTCGCCGGGAGTACCATCCTTGGTCACGCCCATGTCGCCGGTGGCGACACCGACAACCGCGCCCTTGTCGTCATAGAGGACTTCAGCGGCGGCAAATCCCGGATAGATCTCGACTCCCAGTTCTTCCGCCTTGGCGCCGAGCCAGCGGCACAGATTGCCGAGGCTGCCGATGTAGTTGCCGTGGTTGCTCATCAACGGCGGCATCAGGATATTCGGCAGGCGGATCTCGCCAGAATGTCCGAGATAGAGAAAGACGTCCTTCTCGACCTTGGTCTTGAGCGGGCAATCCTCGTCCTTGCGCCAGTCCGGCACAAGGCGGTCGAGCCCGATCGGGTCAATCACCGCACCCGACAGGATGTGCGCGCCGACTTCCGACCCCTTCTCCAGGACCACGACGGAAAAGTCCTCGCCCGCCTCTGTTGCCAGTTGCTTCAGGCGGATCGCCGTTGCCAAACCCGCAGGGCCAGCGCCCACGATGACCACGTCGAACTCCATCGCCTCTCTGGGCGGTAGCTCCACTGCCTCACTCGCCATTGGTGTGTCTTCCCTACCCTTCAACAGTTCCACTGCGTTCGATAGGTCGGGGGCAGGGCGAGCGTCAAGCACCGTTCACACGGAATGTCACAATCCATCAGTCGCCAAGAGACGGTATTTGCACGACTTTTCCCGTGTTTCGCGGTCCGGGAAGAATTTTGAACGATCTGATCCGCCTAGCACCGAACCCTCCAGTTGCAGATGCCCCCCATCGCCCACCTCCGGCATCCACTCCAGCTCAAGCTCGCCGGCAGGAGAGCATAAGCTTGGCTGGCATTCCGGCAGGCGGGCGCTATTGTGTGACGTGATGAATGAGGACTCCGACACCTCCGGCCTGACAGCACTCCTTGCGTGGTGGCGCGAGGCGGGGGTCGATGTCGCGCTCGACGACCAGCCGATCGACTGGTCCCTGCGGCCAGATCAGCCCCCCGGCCACGATTTCGCATGGCCCGAACACAGCGATGTCGATGTGGCTGCGCGTGGCCCCATACCCGCCCCTGCTGGCGAGCGGCCGGCGGGACCGCGTGGCGGATCTTCCCGACCCCCGGGGGCACCGTCCGCGACAAACGGACCGCCATCGGGGCAGCCATTCCACGACAGGCGGCCAGGGCCCATGGCGCGCACGCAACGCGGCGGCGCGAACGTCATCAGGAGCCAGACCCGGCAGGCCGAAACGCTGGGTGCGTTGGAAGCTATGCTGCGCGATTTCGATGGCTGCCCGCTCAAGACGACGGCGAAGAACCTGTGCTTCTACCGCGGCAATCCGGATGGGCGCGTGATGGTGATCGGCGAAGCGCCAGGGCGGGACGAGGACCTTGCGGGAAAGCCGTTCGTGGGGCGCGCGGGGCAGTTGCTCGACCGGATGCTGGCGGCGATCGCCCTTTCAGAAGCCGACGTCCACATCACCAACATCGTCTATTGGCGGCCGCCGGGCAATCGCACCCCGACCCCGGAAGAGGCGGCGTCGTGCCGACCGTTCCTCGAGCGACAGATGGAACTGGTGAAGCCGGATCTCATCCTGACGCTCGGCGGACCGGCCGCGAAGGCCATTCTCGATGCCAGCGAAGGCATCATGCGCTTGAGAGGCAAGTGGCGCACCTTCGAGAACGGCGGGCGCAGCATTCCGGTGATGGCAACGCTTCATCCCGCCTATCTGCTGCGCCAGCCGGCCGCCAAACAGCAGGCCTGGCGCGATCTCCTGGCCTTGCGAACCCGACTGGATGAGACCACGAAAGGACGTGACACGGCATGAGCACGCTTTACGAAAAACTTGATCTCAGGTTCGGTGACATCGACGGCGACCGTATTCCCGAGGAGCTGGCGGAAAACGAGCAGCTGTGCCGGATGTCGGGCCGTGGCGTGCTGCGACGGTTCAAGCCCGAGCCGCTTGGGCCGGGGATGCTCGATACACTGGCTGCCATCGCCCTGTCGTCACCGTCGAAAAGTGACCTGCAGCAGCGCGACATCCTCATTGTCGAGGACCAGGCCATTCGAGACCGCATCAACACGCTTCTGAAGGACCAGGAGTGGATACCGGCTTGCCCGCACCTGCTGGTGTTTCTCGGGAACAACCGGCGGCAGCGGCAGGTGCATGAATGGCGGCAGCATCCGTTTGCCAATGACCATCTCGATGCCTTCTTCAACGCCGCCGTGGATGCCGCCATCGCGCTGTCCACCTTTGTCACCGCGGCCGAGGCGGCGGGACTTGGCTGCTGCCCGATCAGCGTCATCCGCAATCACGCCCAGGAGGTAAGCGAACTGCTCGGGCTGCCGGACCACGTCTTTCCGGTGGCCGGACTTGGTGTCGGCTGGCCGGCGGGCCCGCATTTCGTGTCGGCCCGGCTCCCCCTGGGTCTGACCGTGCACCGCAACCGCTACACGGAGGCGACAGACGAGGCGGTGACCGCCTACGACCGGCGGCGCAACGGCATCTTCCCGTATCGCAGCCAGCGCAACGTGGCACAATTCGGCGAGGCGGAGGAGTACGGCTGGAGCGAAGAGAAGGCCCGCCACTATGCCGTACCGGAACGGGCCGATTTCGGCGCCTACGTGAAGCGGCGCGGCTTCAAGCTCGAGTGACAGGTTACTCCCGCTCAGGTCTCGGCACCGCCGTTCACCTGGATCATCTGTCCGTTGATGAAGGCGCCGGCATCCGAGGCCAGCAAGGCAACAGCGGAGGCGACTTCATCCGGCGTGCCGAGACGGCCGACCGGAACCCGCGCCTGCATCTCGGCGATGTGGGCGGCCTGTTTCGGCGCCTGGGCTTCGCCCATGATCGGGCCGGGTGAGACGATATTGGTGGTGATGCCTTGCGCGCCGAACTCCTTGGCCAGTGCCTTGGTCAGGCCCCAGGCGGCATGTTTCGATGCCGAGACATGGGCGCGCCCGTTGTAGCCGTGGATGGCATTCATCCCTGCGAAATTGATGATGCGGCCCCATCCCTTCTCGATCATGCCAGGCAGGCAGGCACGCGACAGCCAATAGGCGGCATCGAAATTCACGGCCATGGCGTAGCGCCAGTCGTCCTCGCTCATGTCCAGGAACTTGCCGTTCTCGCGAATGGCCGCGTTGTTGACGAGAATGTCCACCGTCCCGAATTTCTCAAGGGCGGCAGCCGCAATGCCCTGGCAATCGACCCGGTCGCCGACATCGCCCATGGCAACAAGCGCATCGACGCCAAGCGCGCACGCTTCATCGGCGACGGCATCGGCCGCCGACTTGTCATGCGCGCCGTTGATGACGACGTTGCAGCCCGCGCGGGCCAGGTGCAGGGCACAGGCGCGGCCGATGTTCTTGTTCGAGCCCGTGACGAGGGCGGTGCGTCGGGAAGCCATATCGAGACACTCCGGTTGCGGATCACTCTGGCTCCGGAGCCTAGACCAATTCCGGTTTGGCTGGAATCGGTTGAGGTTGTTCGCACTCGGATCAGCCTTCGGCCGGTCGCTCCGCGGGAGCGGCTGGCTGAGGGAGCGCGTGAGCACCGAGGCGCCGCCTCACCATCTGCATCCTGTCATGCGGTGCGGCCAGCCACGAGCCAATAGAGGAAGCCGCCGGCAAAACCCGCCGTGGCGAAAACGGGCCAGGTGCTGCCGAGATTTCCGGAACTGCCAAGCCCGAATGATCCAACCGCCGCCATGAGCGGCATGACGGCCATGGCGATGCCGCCGCCTGCCACGTAGTAGCTGAAGCTCCGAATGCGGGAAACCTCGCCGATAATGATGATCGCGAGCGCAGGAATGATGGTGGCAGCCCCCGCGATGCCGACTGCACCGGCGGCAAACGAGAAGAACATGTCCACGCCGTCGTGCTGCATATCCGCGGAGGCAACGGCATGGGTCAGGCGTTCGAGCCCAAGCGTGAAAAACACCGCTGCCGTCGCCATGGCGGCCAACACGAACCCGAGCGGCACAAGAATCAATCTCCCCAGGAAGCGGGCCATCACACCTCCCCATCCGGGCGTTCGGCATGTCCGGCCTGCGATGGCGCTGGCTCAGCGGACACGCGATCGCGGGCGCGGAGTTTCTCGCTTTCCGAGCGGAGCTGGCCACAAGCCGCCAGGATGTCACGACCGCGCGGGGTGCGGACCGGACTGGCATAGCCCGCCCGGTTCACCACATCGGCGAACCGCTCGATGACCTCCCAGTCCGAGCACTCATAGCGGCAGCCGGGCCAGGGATTGAAGGGGATGAGATTGATCATGGCCGGGATGCCCGACAGCAGCTTCACCAGCGCGCGCGCATCGGCAAGGCTGTCGTTGACGTCCTTCA
>JBKDZY010000653.1:0-9431 GCA_047971765.1 Hyphomicrobiaceae bacterium
CCGCAATCGAAGGTCGCTGTCCGGAATTGCTGCGCAACCTGATGGTCAATATCCTGACAAATGCCCAGCGCTACGGGGCAGAGCCAAAACACGTCGCGATCGAAATGTCCGCTTCGAACGACTGGCAGCGGATAGAGCTGACCAACCGGACGCAGCACAGCTACACCAACCCGGATGAGCTGTTCTCGCCGTTCATAAGAGGGGAGGCCGCCGATACCGAGGGATCCGGTCTCGGCCTTTCGATTTGCAAGCGGATCATGGATCTCCATGACAGCCGGATAAGCATCGACACATCCCGGAAGGGCGAATTCAAGGTCATCCTCGAGTTCAAGACCAGGAACGGAACACAACCCGCCTCCCAGTGAGCGCACGACTCCGGTCGGCGTAGAGTGCCGGCCCAATGCAACAGGGATCTGCACCATGACGACGCGACGCGAGTTCCTTCAACGATGTGGCGCATCGGTCCTGGCCACGGCTTCGGGTGCGGGCATGGCATGCGCATCGGCCGGCCGCCACAGGGAACTGAACATCCTGTGCTGGGAAGGCTACAACAACCCCGTTGTAACCAGACCGTTCATGGCGGAGTTCCAGGCAAAGCTGGTCGCGGAGGAGCTGAATGCCGATCCGATCGCAGTCACCCGCCTGCGGGCCGGCGAGACCCGGAAATGGGATCTCATAAATCTAAAAAATCCATGGGCCCGTACGATCCTGTTCCCGGAGAGCCTGATAAGACCTCTCCCGAAGGATCGCTTCATGCCCATGTTCGATAGCATGTTGTCACGCTTCAAGGGCCCCTACCACTGGGCAATGGATCGAAGCCGATCAGAGTTGCTGGGCATGGTGCAACGCTTCGGTCCCTTCAGCTTCACCGTCAACACGGACAGGATCTCCAGGAAAACCGCAGAGGATGAAGGGTGGAACCTGTTCCTCGACCGGGCCCTGAAAGGGCGGATCGCCATCCTGGGTTACCTCACCTGGAACGTTGCCCACTTGTCACTGCTGGCCGGCCTCAATCCATACGTGGCGCACACACCCGAGGAACTGGTGAAATTCGAGAACACCACGCGCCAGCTTGTCCAGGGCACAGCGCTCTACTCCGAGAGCATGGACGAGATAAGCAAGGCAATGGTCGACGGCACCATCGACGCCTGTTTCACCGGCGGCACCTACTCCGTCGCACGCGCCCGATACGACGGTCATCGGAACATCCGCGGCATCACCCCCAGCCGCGGTCCAGTCGATGGAAAAGGCGCAATCATGTGGGCGGAGATCACGTCCTCCGTCAACAATCCGACACCCTCCCCCCTTGCCGAAGAGTTTCTTGCCTACGTGCAGCGGCCGGATATCGCGAAAATTGTCGCCAGTGCCGCCAACATCTACACGCCCGTGTCCAACATGGGGAACCCCAAGGTGCTCGCGACGTTCAATGCCCGCGAGCTCGATGCCATGCAATGGGACACCCTTGAGGAAGACCTCGACCGCTGCAGCGACTACAACATCAATCCGGACCTGATCGAGATGCAGGACATCTATCTCAATCTCAAGCGCGAAAACGAGCGCCACTGAGATCGCCGACGACACGCGGACAAGCTTGTGGCCAGGCCTGAAGTGCCCCCGATCATACCGGCGCGCTCTGAAAGCGAAGCTCAGGACATGACGCCACGCCAACCGGCGTTGCTCTACCCTACGGACGAAATGGCGGCATCCACCGCATCGCCGAACCGGTCGACGATCCTGTCGATATCGCTTGCCGAGACGATGAACGGCGGCGCCAACAGGTTGTGGTCGCCAATCCGGCCGTCGATCGTGCCAGGCATCGCATAACACGCAAGACCCCGCGCCATCGCTTCCGCCTTCACGCGCGCATTGAGCTTGAGCGACGGATCGAAGGAGTCCCCGGTCGAACGGTTCCTGACGTGCTCGACCGCCCAGAACAGCCCACGCCCCCTGATGTCTCCGATATGATGATGGTTGGCGAACCTCTCCTTCAATCGCCGCTCGAGATGTCGCCCCTGGGCCTCGACGTTCGCCACCAGACAGTCATCCGCAATCACCTTCTGCACCGCGAGCGCTGCAGCACAGGCACTGGGATGGGCCAGATCGGTGTGCCCATGCTGGACGAATGCGGACCCGCTCCGACAGGCGTCGTAGACCTTGTCGGCAACCAGCACGGCCCCGATCGGCTGGTATCCGCCGCCGAGCCCATTCGCACTCGCCATCAAGTCGGGCGCTATGCCCTCCTTTTCGCAGGCATGGAGCGTACCTGTCCGCCCCATGCCGCACATCACCTCATCCAGGATGAGCAGGATGCCGTGACGGTCACAGACCTCTCGCACCCCCTTGAAATAACCGGGCGGCGCCACCGTGCACCCTTGCGTGGCGCCCCCAACGGTCTCGGCGACGAACGCAATGACGGTGTCCGGTCCGACCTCCTGGATCTTCGCCTCGAGTTCCGCAACCAGCCGCTGGCCATAGGCCTCCGGCGCCTCCCCGTCTCGCTGATCGCGATAGGCGTAGGGCGGCGAAACATGATGTGTCGGAAACAGCATCGGTGCGAACTGCTCACGCCGGAAGGCATTCCCTCCAACCGCAAGGGCGCCCAGCGTGTTGCCATGGTAGCTCTGCCGCCGTGCGATGAACTGACTGCGCTTCGTCTCACCCTTTTCCAGGAAGTACTGACGCCCCATTTTCAGCGCCGCCTCCATGGCTTCCGAGCCACCTGACACGAAAGAGACGTGCCCGATCCCCGGCGGGGCGTCCGAGATCAGCCTCGCAGCGAGTTCCTCGGCAACGTCGGTCACGAAAAACGAGGTATGCGCGTAGGCAATCTTGTCGATCTGTTCGCGCATGGCCTGGTTGACCACCGGATGTCCATGACCAAGGCAGGACACCGCTGCGCCCCCGGACGCGTCAATGTAGCGCCGACCGTCGGCGTCGATGATCTCGATACCCTGTCCGCCAACCGCTCTCGGCATTCTGTCGCCACCAGCGATCTGGCGGTGAAAGATCTTCGTGCTGCGCATCGCGCTTTTGTCCTTCATCAAATCGTCGGATCGCCCCGCGGCCGCTTCATGCTCGATCGCCAGCGCCTGCAACCAGTCCTATCCCCAGCCCTGCAGAACGGCCGCTTCATGCCGCAGACGCTCCGGCGTACCAAGCAGTTGCCGGTTACTGTCTATACGCTTCCACCAATAGTGCAGGCCTAGCAGGTCGGTGAAGCCCATGCCGCCATGCACTTCCGTCGCATGGCGGGCCACATCCCGCGTCACATCATCGAGATGCGCCTTCACCTGCAGGGCGGAAAGCCGGGCCTCGTCCGGCAGGGCATCCTGCGCGTGGGCTGCGAACCACGCGAAAGCACGGCAGGGCTCCAGCATCGTCACCATGTCGGCAAGCGTATGCTTCACGCCCTGGAACGACCCGATCACCCGGCCGAACTGCTCGCGCTCCTTGGCATACGCCACCGCCTGGTCCAGCATCGCACGGGCAGCGCCGAGACTGTCGGCAGCCAGCATCACACGTCCCGCATCCAGAACCCGCCCACGCGCAGCCATCGCATCGTTGGCCGCGTTGAGCACGGTCACCTGTGCACCGTCGAACGACACATCCATCAAGGGCCGCGTGCGGTCGAGGCTGCGCACCATGCCTGCCTTTACTCCGGCCTGGTCGAGCGGCGCAATCACCGCGCGCCCGTCGGCAAGGTAGACCAGCACATGCGTCGCGGCACCACCGTCCAGGACCCGCGAGAGCTGGCCCGTGAGCTTGTCACCATCGAGTGAGAGGCTGTTCCGGCCTGTCTGCCCGATGGTACCGCCAAACCCGACCGCCATGCGCACCTCGCCTGAGGCAATCCTGCCGAGCCAGTCTTCCTGCTGGGCTTCCGTGCCGCTTGCCTGCAACGCCAGGGGAGCCATGACGAGGCTGCCCGCGAACCGGCCTGGAACAGCATGATAACCGAGCATCTCCGCAACGACCGCTGCATCGAGAACGCCCAGCCCCGAGCCGCCATGGCGCTCCGGCGCCATCAGCCCGGCAATCCCCTGCGCCACGAGCCCGTCCCAGAGCGCCTTGTCATGTGCCGTATCTGTATTGGCGATGTCCCGGCGACGCTCCATCGGCAGCGCATCCGCCAGAAACCCCGACAAGGCCTCCTCGAGCAGCTTCTGCTCGTCGGAAAGTGCAAACTCCATGTCCTGCCCCCTCAGCCCTGCGTCACAGTCTTGGGTTCACGCGGCAGACCAAGGCCCCGCTCCCCGATGATGTTCTTGTGGATGTTCGTTGAACCGCCGCCGATGATGTGGCCGATGTCATACATGGTGTCGATGTGCGAGGCCGTTGCCTCATCCGTCTCGATACCCTCGTCCGGATCGTAGGCGAGCCCCGCCGCACCCAGGACATCAACCGCCAGCGACGTCAGCCGATAGGCCAGCAGCGTGCCGTGATACTTCACCAGCAGACGGCCGACACCCGGGTCCTCGTCCTTGGCCTGCTGCGTGAGCAGCCTCATGCCGTGATAGCGCGCCGCCATCACCTCGCCCTGCAGCTTCAGCAGTCGGTCACGATATTCCGGAATGGACAGTACACTCTGCCCGTCGATCTCTGTTTCCTGCATCAGCTTGCGCACTTTTTCGAAGCGGCCGTGCAGCTTGTTCGGATCACCGAGAAGCTGGCGTTCATACTTGAGCGTGATGTTCGCCACCTTCCAGCCGTCGCCGCGCCCCATCACGACCTGGTCGACCGGCACGCGCACATCCGTGAAGAAGGTCTCGTTGAATGTCGCCCGGCCGGTCATGGTCACCAGCGGGCGCACCTCGATGCCCGGCGCCGTCATCGGCACGAGCAGATAGGAAAGGCCGGCATGTTTCGAGGCCTCCGGCTCCGTCCGGCACAGCAGGAACATCATGTCCGCGAACTGCGCCGAGGAAGTCCAGATCTTCTGGCCATTGATGACGAACATCCCGTCCTCGACCACCGCGCTGGTGCGGGCGTTGGCCAGATCCGACCCCGAACCCGGCTCCGAATAGCCTTGGCACCAGATGATGTCGCCGCGGATGGTCGGCTCGATCCACCTCTTGCACTGTTCGGGCGTCCCCACCTCCAGCAATGTCGGAACCAGCATCGAGATGCCCTGGTTCTTCAGGCCGGGATCAACACCCGCCTTGGCGAATTCGTCGGCGATGACGGCAAGTTCAAGCACATCGAATGGCAGCCCCGCCCCCCCGAACGCCTTCGGAATGGACCGCGCCACATAGCCATGCTCCACCAGGATCTTCTGCCAGTCGAGCGCGGCCTTGCTCGGCTTCACGCGCCCTCCACCCGAGTGGGGCGAGAGCTGCCCCTTCTCTGCAAGGAAATCCCTCACCTCGCGCTGCAACGCGACATACTTGTCGGAATAGGTAAGATCCATGCGCCGTTCGCCCTCCAGTGACCACCAATCCCGGTTTTGCACCAAGATTGCGTCACACAGAGCCGTGCGTCCAGCAAACGTTGCAATTGAAGCGCGAAGAAGATCGCCCCCCCCGCACAGATGTCTCACGCACCCGCCCGTCCGGATGCGCCACCGGCCGGCACTCCGCCCGCAGCCTTGCCCGTGCTGCCAAGTGCCAGATCGTAGGCGGCAAGAAGCTGCGCTCGCTCCGTTTCCCAGCGTAGCAGCGCCTTGGCGCGCTCCTGCCCCCTGCTGGCAAGCTCCTCGCGCAACACGCCATCGTCGGCCAGCCTCAACATCTGGCTGGCAAGTTCGCCCGCATCGTTGTTGCCGGCATAGAGCGCAGTATCGCCGGAAATCTTGCGCCCCTCGTCCAGGTCGAAACCGACGAACGGAATGCCGAGCGTCATGTACTCGAACACCTTGTTCATGGATATCTTGTCATTGTAGCCGTTCTTCGGATCGGGAATGACGCCCACATCGAACGTGGACAACGCCCTGAGCAGGGGTTCGCCCAACATGAAGCCGGTGAACAGCACATGATCGTCAAGGCCGAGACGCGCCGTCTGGTCCTTCAGGTCTTCGAGCGCGGTACCCGAGCCGATGATCACGCACTGCACATCGTTGCGCTTGCGCGTGTTGACAATGTCGTCCATCGCGTCGATCAGGAGGTCAACGCCGTCCTGCGCGCCCATGATGCCGATATACCCGAAAACAGTCTTGCGCCCTTTGCGCAGGTCATCCCTGGGTTCGGCGCGCTTGAAGCGCGTAACATCGGGGATCGAGCGCACGACGAACACCCGCTCTGGCGCCATGCCGCCACGCGCAACGGCAATCTCCTTGAAGGACTCGTTGGTGGCGATCGACACATCCGCCGTCCGGAACGTGAGCCGCTCCAGCCCGAGCAGCAACCGGTGGAAAAAACCGCGCTTTCCGAATTTGGCCTCGTAGAGCTCCGGATTGATATCGTGGTGGTCGAACACGAACCGCGTGCCGAACAGCGCCTTGAAGAACCCCGCGATCAGGAAGATCGTATCGGGCGGATTGCAGGCCTGGATGACGTCGAAGCCCACCTTGAAATAGACCCGCCACGCCAGCACGAATTCCCAGAACAGCGCCGAGGCATACTCGACCGCATACCCCAACGCACCGTCCGCCTCGAGCGGCAGCGGATGCCGGAAAATATGGATGCCATCCAGGATTTCATGGGAAGCGGTATACCGCCCCCCTCTGGGACAAACCACGGACACCGTGTAGCCCGCCTCTTTCAGGGTCGTTGCTTCCTGCCAGACGCGGCGGTCCAGCGGCACAGTCAGGTTTTCAACGATAATCAGAACGCTGGGCATACCCAAGAGACGCACTCCAAACCTGCCCCCGAACGCACGCAACCGGTGGCACCAACTCCCCGACCCGGATGTTTGCGCGAAATTGGTGAAGAGACGGTCGACGGGCATGGCAAAAGAAGCCCTAGCCATCGTCGCGAGTTGATACAGACGAACCGGAATTGGACATCCAGACGGCCCTGGAAAACCTTTGGAACACCCGGAGACACGGGTTCCGAAGGGAGCCCCCGGTTCGGCATCGGTCTTGCTCACCACACTCGACATGGAACGCCGTCACCTCGCCGCATGCCCAGAATGAAACATCAGGACAAGGGCCACTGCCAACCTTGACCACGGCCGGCGGGAGTGCAGAACTGGGCAGGCGTTAACAGACAGTAAACGGACACCGGCGGGCCGTCACGGCAGCGCTCGTCACGCCAGGGAGCAAGGCGCAATGTTCAAATCGAGAACGGGATCAAGAGCACCGAACGAGATTGATCTGGAGACTGTGCGCGAAACCCTGCTCTACATGTCTGATGACGTGAGCCGCAACACCGAGTTGGCGCCCGTGGCAGCAGCCCTCGTCAATGCCATCGCCGCCATCGACAAGCTGCCGAAACGCGCGAGGCTTGCCCGGCCGGCGCATCTCGCCGACCGGACAAGCGCCAACATCGTGTCGTTGACTGCCGCCAACTTCGTCAGATGGCAGCCCACGGAATAACCCGGACAGCCGACCGCCTACCCGCCGAAACGATATTTCAGGTTCAATTCGAAATTTCCGGCATCAACGCCGTGCAGCTTCACGGGGCGGTTATTTTTATCCATATAGTTCGTTGGCCCGATATGGAGGTAGGAGTACCGTCCGCCAATCGACAGGCGGTTGGTCAGTCGATAGTCCAAGCCGACAAAGGCCTGTGCTGCCAGAGCCCAGTCGTTGTCATCGAGACCTGAGGCAAAATCCGCCTCAAGAGATACGCGCGCGGCACCAACACCAATACCGGCATACGGCCGCCAGGCGCCGAAATGCTCGCCCACAATCGCATTGCTCATGATCGTGAAAGCGCGTCCGGTCCCGTTGTTGGCCGCAGTAACATCAACATACGGCGGAAAGGGAAGAGATACGCGGATATCTCCATGGTCGTTATGTATCCAGGACGCCTGGAGTTCCGCTGCAAAATTCCTGTTGAAGTCATATCCAAGCGCACCGCCGAAACGATAGCCGTCTTCAACAGCGACTTTTCCGGTGTATCCCCAGCCTCGCCACCGGAAAGAAACGCCAGGATCATCCGGCACGAACCAGCCGCCATGTACACTGGCGTAGAAGCCCGAAGAAGAGCCTACCCCCGATGCAGGACCTTCACCGGCAATTGCAACACTATGAGCCGCAAACAACACGCAGACAGACGTCACCGCCCCCTAAGCGTCTTCATCATTTGTCTCACCTCTCCCTGGCAACCGCTGTTACCGCAATTCTTTTTTCGACGCTGAACATCAGAGTTTTGTAGCGGATATATTCAGCGGAATGGTTGCGGGAAAGCAACGTTTAAGGAGATTATTTGCCAATTTGCATGATTTCTGTAATGTCCTCCACATCCCGGCACAGCCATAGCGTTTCCGATTGAGAGCACTTCGGGAAGAGATGGAAACGCTCACGCCCGACCGCGGCCCGGCGCTTATCCGCCGCGCCCGCAGAAGCGCCAACCATGACCTGCACAGTTCCGGGAGTAAAAAAGATCGAACCGTTTTGGCGAAGTGGCAACGGTGCCGCTAGTTGAAAGCCATGAGCTGCGCCTTGTCCGTCAAGATATAGAGGCGTCCCCCCGCCCCGATCGGCGCAATAAATGCCGGCTGTCCTAGTCCGATCTGCGCGCTGACACGTCCCGTGGACGCATCGACACCCACAAGTTGGCCCTTGTTCGAGGTCAACCAGAGACGACCGCCGGCAATGACGGGACCAGACCACGTGCTGCCTCCCGGCAGCTTCACCGTCCAGACGACCTTGCCGTCTTTCCGTGTGATGGCCATGAGTTGGCCGCTCGTGTCCACGACAAACACCGTATTGCCGGCCACGGCTGGTGCCTGGATGCCCGGAACGCTCAGGGCCCAAAGTCGCATCCCATCCTTGAGGCTTGTGGCCGCCATGCGCCCCGAATGTCCGACCGAGTAGACAGCATCGCCATCAATCACCGGGCGACCTGCATCGGTCATCGAACCGAGCGACGAAGCAAGCCTCGTGCGGGCCAGCGTTTCCGTCCACACGGGCTGCCCATCGGCAATGCGCAAAGCAACGACTTCTCCCGATGGAGAGGGCATCACGACGATATCATTCGCCACGGCCGGACTGGCGTTGTCGAGCAGTGCCGCCCGCTCGACCAGACCTTGATGCGTCCAGAGCTCCGCGCCATCAGCAGCCGAAATAGCCCGCGCCACGCCATCGGATGACAACACGAACACCCGCCCGCCCGCTGCCGTCGGCGAAGACCGGATCGGCGACAGCAGGTTCTTCTCCCAGAGCTTTTTGCCGCTCTGGCTGTCGATGGCATAGACGAAGCCGAACCCGGTCGCGACAAAGATACGCCCACCATCTGCCGCGATACCGCCGCCATAGCCGTTGTAGTCCTTCTCACCCTTGGGAACGAGTGAGGTGCGCCACGCAACCCCGCCCGATGGCGAGAACGCCG
>JBKDZY010000654.1:0-3180 GCA_047971765.1 Hyphomicrobiaceae bacterium
GTTCGACAATCAGTGAGCGTCCGCCCTGCTCATGGATGGCATCGGCAAGCCCTTGCGCATTGGCGGCGGTCCGGGTCGTGAGGACGGTCAGGTAGCCTTCGCTGGCGAACTTCTGGGCGACGGCACCACCGAGTCCCCAGCGAATGCCGACCGGCACGTCCTGGTCGTTGACGGCCTTGCCGTGGGCAAGCCGGGTATTGCGGCCGTCCGCCTGCCATTTCGAGGTTGCACCGATGACAACGGCAACCTTGCCACCTGCAGTCTTTGAGCCTGTCATCCAGAAAACTCCTGGGCCGCGATGGGGCGGGCAGTCAAGGCGATGGGGCCGGCGTGGGGCGTCGCATCGTGAGGTCGCCACACGGGATCCCACTAGATGGCGCCCGCCTCCTTGAGTTCCACGATGTCGGCTTCGCTCAATCCCAGCCAGCCGCCATAGATGTCCGTATTGTGCTGGCCGACCTTGGGGCTGGGGGTCGTTGGTACCTTGTCCGCGCCATGGAACCGCAGCGGACTGGTCGGCACCACGATGCGGCCAAGCTCCGGATGGTCGATCCATTCGAGCATGCCGCGCTGGTGCATATGCTTGTCGTGCATGACCTCGCGCAGGTTTCTCACCGCAGCAGCCGGTACCCGATGCGCCTTCAGCAGCGTCGTCACCTCGTCGCGTGGCAACGTCCGCGACCAGCTCTCCACCAGTTCGTCCACCTCGGCCATGATCTTGACCCGCGTCGCATTGCCCTGGTAGCGCGGCTCGGACTTGAGTTCGGGCCGCCCCATGGCATCGAGCAGCCCTTCCCAATGGGATTCCTTGACGACATTGATCGCGATATGCCCGTCCGCCGTCGCATAGACATTGTAGGGCGCGATGGCGAGGCCGCCGTGTTTGTTGCCTGTCCGCGGAGGAAGATCGCCCGCCGTATTGTACAGAAAGGAGAGGTTCGATGCGAGCGTCGGGTAGACCGACTCCTGCATGGAAACCTCGACAAACCGCCCTTTTCCCGTCTGCGAGCGTTCGTAGAGAGCCGTGATCACGGCTGCGTAGAGATGAATGCCGCTGATGAAATCCACAATGGCCGGCCCCGCCTTGAGGGGCGGTCCATCCGGGAAGCCCGTGATGCTCATCACCCCGGACATTGCCTGCACGGTCAGGTCCATGGCGAGATTGTCCCGGTCCGGTCCATCGATCCCGTATCCCGTGCCGGACCCGTAGACGAGGCGTGGATTGATCTCGCTGAGCACGCTCCAGCCAAGGCCCAGCCGGTCCATCACGCCGGGCGCGAAGTTCTCCAGCAGCACGTCCGCCTGGGCGACCATCTGCTTGAGCAGCGCCTTGCCCTTCTCGTGTTTCAGGTTCAGCGTCACGCTCTGCTTGTTTGAATTGAGCATCGCGAAGGGAAACGTCGCGCTCTGTCCGACGGCCGCCCTCAGCCGTGCCGGTTCGCCCTTTGGAGGCTCCACCTTGATGATGCGCGCCCCCGCCTTGGCCATCAGCAGCGTCGCATAGGGCCCCTGGTAGATCTGGCCGAGATCGATGACGGTGACACCGGCCAGCGGTATATTGGGCCGGCTGCCGCTCGACTGCTCCATGACTGGGTGCTCTCCTGGCTTTCAATCCACGGGATATCGTGGCGTCCAGTGAACGGCAGATGTCGGGCACTTGTAAAGCTGTCCGGGGAAAGCACCTCCGGCGACGCTCCGATACACTGTGGCTGGCGGCCGTGGTGTCCCTCACCCAGACCAGTCATCAACGCCGGTTTTCGCCCACAACATCGTGTGGGCTTCACACAACTGGCACATAGGAGTAGTATTTCAACGGGTGTCAACATCATCCGAGTGCGATTCGGACAGGGAACTGTCAGGACTGCAGCTTCGTGAGCATGAACGCCGCAAGCGCGAAACACTTCCCGGCCTTGGTTCTGAATGCAGACTTCAGGCCGCTGAGCTATTATCCTTTGTCCCTGTGGAGCTGGCAGGAGACGGTCAAGGCCGTATTCCTCGATCGGGTCAACATCGTCTCCGAGTATGACCGGTTCGTGCGCAGCCCCACATTCGAGATGCGCCTGCCAAGCGTTGTCTCGCTGAAGACATACGTGAAACCGGCGCTGTACCCGGCCTTCACACGCTTCAATGTCTTCTTGAGGGACCGTTTCACCTGCCAATACTGCGGTGCGAGGTCGGAGCTGACCTTCGATCACTTGATCCCGCGGTCGATGGGTGGCCAGACGCGATGGGATAACATTGTCACGGCCTGCTCGCCGTGCAATCTCGAGAAGGGTGGGCTGATGCCGGCCGTCGCAGGCATGAAGCCGAAGCAATCGCCCTACCGGCCCACGGTGTTCGAACTGCACCGCAATGGCCGTTTGTTCCCGCCGAACTACCTGCACGAGAGCTGGATGGATTATCTCTACTGGGATACCGAGCTCGAGCCGTGAGGCTGCACACCGAGCGGCGCTGGGCGCAGCCCGGTTGGCCGCCCTGCACGCCATGTCCGGAGAGCCCGATCACGCCAACCCCGGTACATCCCGGGATTGGCCTATGATCAGTCGGCCACGATTCGACGGGTTATTCCGCTGCCGCTGAGCTTTTTGCGCCCTTGAACGCCGGCATGACCTCTTTCGCGAAGCGTTCGAGCGGCTCGAGCGCCACGGACAGCGGCGTGCCAAGCGGCAGTGAGCACGACACGCGCTCAAGACCCGGCAGCGTGGCTTCCGCCTTCTTGAGCTGCTCGATCACATCGTCCGCCGTGCCGGCAAGAAAACCGCCCGCATTCACCGCATCCTCGATGCGCGGCAGCTTCGTGTTCGCCACCAGGCTCGGATCGCGCATCGCCGCGATCTGCTCCTCGGTGATCGCACGCGACAGCCGCAGTTCGCCGAACATCTTCATGTTCTCTTCGTAGTACCGGCCGGCTTCCTTCATCGCCTGCTCGCGGCTCGACGAGATGTGGAACTGGTAGCCGATCGACATGCGCTCGCCCGGCACGAGGTCGATGCCGCGCTTCTTGTAGGCAGCCCGGAAACCGTCGATGTGTCGCTGCACGGCGCCGCCTTCGGCCGAGCCGCCGCCAATCACACCGCAGATGCCGTGCTTGGCCATGAAATCGAACGCGCGCTCCGTGCCACCCTGGATCGGCTGCCAGCATTCGACCGGCAACTTGTGCGGCCGCGGCACCAGCGTCAG
>JBKDZY010000655.1:0-4260 GCA_047971765.1 Hyphomicrobiaceae bacterium
GGGCGACGTGCAAGAAGACCGCACTGCCGCCGTTCCGCGTGCGGGGCCGCTGGTTATGATCGAGGACGACAATCAGATCGTAGAGATCGTCGTCACGCCACAACCGCTCCGCAGAGGCCGCATAAGGATGTTGCACTTTTCGGTTGTAGTTGCGATCATCTGGGGAATCGCACCACCCGTCACCGAGGGCAATTCCGCTGACAAGGAACGGTGCGACAGGCCGCCGTATCTTGTCGGAGCGGTAGAGGAGATACTCCATCTTCCAACGGCCTTCGGGCGTGGCGCCGTCTCCCTCCCGCTTGCCGGCCCGGGTTCCGGACCGCCCGATAGCGCACGTCAACCGGAGATTTCCGGCGACCACCACACCTGCTTGCACCGACCGGGAGAGGACATGCAATGAGACAACCCTGCACCCTGCTCCATATTGTCCAATTTCAGGCATAAACATCGCCCCAGGTGATGAGATAAGCGGCTTGCCCGCTGCGTCTAGCACTACTTCAATGCCAGTACCGGTGTTAGAGTGCACCCAATTAGCGAGACTTTGTCGGAGCCAGAAACAATGAGTACCGCCCGCACCATTCTCCTGGTCGACGACGACGATGAGTTGCGTGACAGCCTCAAGGACCAACTCGAGCTCCACGACGAGTTCAACATCAAGACAGCGTCAACGGCTGCGCAGGGCATCGAGCTGACCAGGTCGGAGCGCATGGATCTCGTGCTGCTCGACGTCGGACTGCCGGACATGGATGGCCGGGAAGCCTGCAAACTCATGCGCAAGGCGGGTTTCCGGACCCCGATCATCATGCTGACGGGCAATACAGCCGACTCGGACGTCGTGCTGGGTCTCGATGCGGGCGCCAACGATTATGTGACGAAACCGTTCAAGTTTGCCGTGCTGCTCGCCCGCATCCGCGCACAACTGCGCCAGCACGAACAAAGCGAAGATGCCGTCTTCAACATCGGCCCCTATGTGTTCAAGCCCGCATCGAAAATGATGGTGGGAGCCAACGGATCGAAAATCCGACTGACGGAAAAGGAAACCTCGATCCTCAAATACCTCTACCGGTCGGGCGAAAAAGTGGTGACGCGCGATGTGCTGCTGCACGAGGTCTGGGGCTACAATGCGGGCGTAACGACCCACACGCTGGAGACCCACATCTACCGTCTACGCCAGAAAATTGAACGTGATCCCTCCAATGCCGAACTGCTGGTGACGGAAATGGGCGGCTACAAGCTCGTTCCCTGACCTCCCACCCCCAGCGGCGGCCACGCGGCGGCAGGTTGGTGGCGACCCGGATGCCCAAATCGTTCCCTTGAGGCCTCAACCAACGATGGGCCTGCAGTCCGCGTGTGCGTTCTCCAACCGTGCCCGGCCCCACCGGCCATCACTGCCATCCCATGGTCTCATCACCAGAATTGATGACATCCGGCAGCGGTACTTTCCCCAGCCATTTTCCCACTCAAGGCTACGAATCACGGCATGATCGGCGTCTGTGTTCGCGTTTCGCTGCAATCAGACAAGAGCCGTCGGCGTTCATTGTTCCGGGCTGACTGCCCTGCGCCCCCGTGACCTTGGTGGAGACATCATCATGGCTATCGATATTGTCACCGATCGCCTGGCCTCGCTGGAGGCGTTTGCGGGTTTGCCGCTGGAAACCGTGTCGCGTATTGCAGACATCGCCGACAGGATCATCTACCGCAGGGGGCAGATCATCGCGCAGGCCGGCGAGGACTGTGACGGAGCCATTGTCATCATTGCGGGCCAGGCCATGGTGTTGGCTGACGAGTCACGGGGCATCGAGGTGGAAGAAGTCGAGCCAGGGACATTGATCGGCGAAATTTCGATGATCAGCGAGCATCACCTGTCGGTATCCATCATGGCCGTCTCCAGCAACGTGAAGGCGGTCAAGATCCGGCGGGATGCCATGCATGCGTTGATGCAGGAGGATCCCGACCTCGCCGCACACTTCCAGTCGCGACTGACTGCCCGCCTGTCACGCCTCATCCTCGATCTGAAACTGATCGACGAACGCCTGGTACTGGCGACAGGCCTGCCCGAAAAAAAAACCATTGGCAACTGACGTCGCGGCGCTGCACGGCCCACTTTCCCCGTATCAACCGGCCAACGGAAGGTCCCGCCGGCGGCCTAGCCGCTTGCCTGATCAGATCAGGTGGCCCGTACCCTGCCCGGCCTGCGACTGCTTGCGCATATAGAGCGCGCCGAAATCAACGGGATCAAGCAGAAGCGGTGGAAACCCGCCTTCACGTGTCAGGTCCGATACGAGCCGGCGCAGATAGGGGAAGAGAAGCTGGGGCGCATTGATCTGCAGTACGACTTCCAGCGCCTGGGGCGGCGCATTCGCGATTTGCAGAAGCCCGGCATACACCAGCTCCATCTCATAGATGACGCCGATCGCCTTGGACTCGGCTGTCGCCTTGAAGGAAATCGCTGTTTCGTACAGGTCGTCGCCCTTGCTTTCGGCCGCAACATTGAGATCAAGATTGAGATTGGGGTTTTCCGGTACGCCCTTGATCACCTTCATCAGGTTCGGGCTTTCGAACGAGAGATCCTTGATGTACTGGCCGACCACGCGCACCTCGACCTGCTGCGTCCCGTCTGCCTTGCCGTCGTTCGCGCCGCCGCCATTTTCCTCGGAATTGCTCATCCCGGGCTCCCCTCTCCGCATGTCCGCACGCGACCGCCTTTCGCGGTCATGAATTGGGGCTGGGCTATCACGCGAGCGCCGACACCCGCAAGCAAATTGGGCTCCAGATGCCGGTGGTTGCCGGCCTCCCCCCTCATGCAGACTGCTTTTCGGTGAAGCGGGGTGTTTTCCCGATCCGGCAGGCACCTCCTGCCCATCCCCGGCTGAACGAACCGGAAGGCGGGCTCAAGCGAGAACATTTCAGATCAAGATGGGCACGCTCAGGCCACGAGCCGTGGACCAACCAGATCATGCCGCCATTTTTGCATGCCACCCATGCTAGTTTGTAACGGCTATTACTGTAACCTTGACGATAGTAACCCACGATACTAATTTTTAATCTGGGAAGGATCGCTCCAAAGAATGATTGCCCACCAAGAGGCCCGCGAGCGTCCGCCGTGCAACAGAGGCGGATAGAAGGCGCAGTAAGGTCCGAGGCAGCGTTCTGGCGCGCGAAGGATGATGCGCCCGGTTCAGGGCATCTCACCCTTCTCAACAGCCCGGTCGCGCGTAGCGGCGAGGTCTTGGACAGCAAGACCGCCTGCTTTGAGAGGTCAAATGTCGAAACACCGGCCAATGTCCGAAGCAGACCGTCATTTCGGATGGCTTGCCACAGACGTGGCCCGCTTGATGCGGACAGTCTTTGACCGGCGCGTCAAGACACTGGGGCTGACCCGGCCACAATGGCTGGCGCTGACGCGATTGAAGCGGCGCGCAGGTGCGAGCCAGTCGGAGCTGGCCGAGATGATGGAAATCGAGAAGGCACCCGCCGGCAAGATTGTTGACCGCCTGGAAGAGCGCGGATGGCTCGAGCGGCGCCCTGATCCCGATGACCGCCGGGTGAACCGGATTTTCCTCACCGAGCTTGGCGAGCGCGTGCATTCCGCCATCTGGCCGATCGGCCAGGCGACCGTTACGCAGGCGCTGTCGAGCCTGTCGGCCGCCGAGGCCGAAGATCTCACCCGGCTGCTCTCCCGTGTCAAAACACGGCTCGCCGAAATCGCCGAGGACGACCTGATGGCCGACCTCGAGTTGCCGCCAGAGCTTGAGGCCGAGAAGCGGGTACCCGAAAGCCAACCGCTTTAACCTCTTCTTGCCTGATACGACGCTGAACGACGCCAAATAAAAGAACCGAACCCAACGAGAATTGACAGAGATGCGCCTCCTTAGACCAGTACTGCTGATCGCAGTTCCATTAGTTGCCATCACCGGTGCCCTGTTATGGTGGCTCTGGGGCGGCCGTTATATTTCGACCGAGAACGCCTACGTGAAGGCGGACATCGTCCACATCTCGACGGAGGTCCCTGGCCGCATCACGGAAGTCGCCATCAAGGATCACGCGACGGTCAAGATAGGGGATCTGCTATTGAAGCTGGATCCCGAGCCGTACAAGATGGCGCTGGACAAGGCCGAGGCAGAACTCGACCAGACACGCGCCGGGGTTGCGGCACTGAGGGCAGGATACGCTGAGTCCATGGCCGAATTGAAAGAGGCCGAGGACAAGCTGCTGTTCTACAAGGCCCAGCGGGCACGCCAGAAACAGCTTGTCGACAAG
>JBKDZY010000656.1:0-3446 GCA_047971765.1 Hyphomicrobiaceae bacterium
GTGCGCGCCCGGGCCACACCGATGGCGAGTTCCGCGCCGTTCGGAAGATGCGGATCATAGAACATGACGCGGAAGCCCAGCGCCTTGGCGCGCAAGGCGGCAGCCGTGCCGATCCGTCCCAGACCGAGGATGCCAAACGTCTGCACGCCCAGGCGCCGCACAATGCCGCCAGTCGTCACCGGCCGCCACGGCGCCACTTCGTCCGCCCGCTGGGTGTCGTGATAATGGATGATGCCACGCCGCAGCGACAGCGCCAGGGCGATGGCGTGATCGGCAACCTCGCTGGTGCCGTAGTCGGGGACGTTGCAGACCAGCACATTGCGCTCGGCACAGGCTTCCCGGTCCAGCCGGTCGTAACCGACGCCCATGCGGACAACACATTTCAGGTTCGGGAACCGGGGGAGATCGTCCCGGCCAACGGCAAAGCGCGAGATCATCAGGCCGTCGGTCCCGGCGCAATCGGCATCAGACAATTCCGCCAGCGACTGGACGGCGCGGCGCATGATGGTGACGCCCGAGCCGAAAATCTCGCGCTCCAACGCCTCGTCCGAAACCTGACCTTCGGGATAAAGTACGGTAACGGGCATAGATGGCTCCTTGGTTGGCCGGTTGCACGGCGCTGAAACAGCCTTGAACGATGCCACGATGACATGCGCCGGTCCATGGCCCGCAATGCATTTGGGGCTGTGGCAACAGCCTTCGATTGCGGACATTCGAGCAGAAGGGATGACGCTCGCAACTGCGCCCGACAAAAAAGGACCGGCACGGGGATTTCCGTGCCGGCCCAATCAGGAGAGTTTCAGGAGAGACGCTTGTTCCGGCGGGGGATGAGCGGGTGAGTCCGCCGGCATTTTCGGTGTCAGGCCCCGGTTACCTGTATCAACTGGGGTCCCGCGGGCTTGCGGATGCGCGTCACAACCCGGTTCCTGCCACTGCTCTTGGCTTCATAGAGGGCTGCATCAGCCTCCTTCATGACCTCAGCCTGTTTACAATTGGGAGCTGCCGCTGCGATGCCGATACTTGCCGTTACCGTCACCTTGGTACCGCCGAGAGCAATGTCTGCGCCTTCCAATGCCGACCGAAGGCGTTCCGCAACCCTTTGTGCCTCGCTGATGACGGTATTGGGCAGAATGACCACGAACTCCTCGCCACCAACCCGGAAAACACGGTCATAGGGGCGTACATTCGCCGTCATGGTGTTGGCGACCACGCGGAGGACTTCGTCACCCCCGGCATGGCCATGGGTGTCGTTGATGCTCTTGAAGTGGTCGAGATCCAACGCCAGGATGCTGAAGACCTCTCCACTGCGCGAGGCACGCGAGGCTTCCTCGGCAAAGGCATTGTTGAACGATCTCCGGTTCGGCACGCCCGTCAAAGTGTCGACATGCGCCATGTTGGCCAGGACGCTTTCGGTCTCGTGAATGCGTCCGATCATCGTATTGAATTCGGAGGCGACGCGAGACAACTCCGGTGGCACCTGGATCTCGATGCGGTGATCACGGTCACCACCGGCGAAGCGCGCTGCACCATCGACCAGACGATCGACACTGGCACTGATGACCCGACCAATCACGGCCATGCTGATGACGACGGCGAACAGACAGACGATGGCAGCAATGGCGGCGATCCACATGGCCCGCTCGTAGGCCCGCATGGCGAAGGTATGATCCTGCTCGACATCGGCGCCAAGGCGCGAGACCGCGGCATCCAAACGATCGACAACGCCCGCTATCAAGCCATGGAATTTACGAAGCTTCGACAGCGTGTCACCGTCGTGGGTGACGGTCGTATTCGTGATGATCTGGCTTGCGACCTTGTCGGCTTCCGTCCATTGGGACTGCGCTCTTTTCACCAGGTCCTGCGAGACGGGGTTATCAGCGAGATCCACGATCAGCTTGACAAAGCTGGTCTCGATATTCGCCCGGAGCGACCGGTAGATCTCGGGATGAACAATCTTGGCCTCGACGATATATTCATCGATGGGGACGATGGTGTCCCAAACCAGGGACTGCAATTTTGTGGCAGGCAGCAATTCCACCCTGTTGCGATATGCGACGTCATGAATTGGCGAAATGACGCCGTAATGGAGAACAGCAAAGCCAATGGCCATCGACAAGACCAGGGGCGCAACGGCAAGCGCCGTTCCGGCGCCCACCCAGAACCGCAGAGACCTTGACCGCAAATAATCACCCATCGAACCATTTCCAAGCATGTGTACTCACCCCTACATCCCTGTGACAGATTGCAGGTAACCTACCCGCTCGGATTGTATCTATTGCTAACTCTCTACTTAAAAATTTATCCGGTTGGGCAGCTTTTTGCATCAAGTGGAAGCCCACAAACAGTATGCGCCATGACGACAACCCTTATTGCCGGCAACACAAGCGAATTTTCCGAATATCTGGGTTTTCACAAATAATGGACCCAGCGAATTCTCAGACTATTGGTGAAATTATTTCATCAAATTCTATTAGATATCTTCCGGCGACATTATTCCCTCATGCCACCGCCTGAAGAGGCCAATGTTGCCCGTTCCGTGGTCGAACAGTCCGGCGATGTCTGGTGATCCATGGCGCCTTCGAGGTCGGGCCTATCCGGTTGTGGCGCTCCAGCGCCCGTCAATTGACGCCAACAGCCCGGGATAACGTGGAGCCGATCTCGGCGTTGATCACCAGGTCGGCAATGGCGTCCTGCTCCGTGGGCTCACGGTTCACGATGACATAGGAGGCGCCCTTGCGCTTGGCCATGATGGGTATTCCGGCAGCCGGGTAGACGACCAGCGACGACCCGATCGCGATCACCAGATCGGCTGCCAATGCGGCCTCGAGCGCGCGTTCCATTTCCCGCTCCGGCATGGCCTGGCCAAAGGAAACGGTCGCCGTCTTGATCATGCCCCCGCAGGCCGTACAAACCGGCAGGCGCTCGTCGATGGCGAAGATCTCGCGCACCCAGTCGAGCTCGTAGCGTTCGCGGCAATCCAGGCAATGGGCATAGGTTGCATTGCCATGCAATTCGATGACCCTGTCCGCCGGCACGCCTGACGCCTGATGAAGTCCGTCGATGTTCTGCGTGACGATGGCTGGCATCCTGCCGGTTTCGACCAGACGGGCCAGCGCCCGATGGCCGGCGTTGGGCGTCGCCTTCTTCATGACCTCGTCAGAGGCAAACTTGCGGCGCAACGTTTCACGGCGCGCTTCTGCAGAAGACACCAAGTCCTGGAACATGATTGGCTGCATCCTGGTCCAAATGCCGCCCGGCGACCGGTAATCGGGGATGCCCGATTCCGTCGAAATGCCGGCCCCGGTGAATGCCACAATGTTTTTTTCGTCCGCAATCAGGCGCTTGAGCTTGTCGGCATCAGTCATAACGCACTTCACCCCCGGCAATCTGTCGTTGATCGACGTTCATGAAACGATTCACGTGGAACATGCGGCAGAATGTACCAT
>JBKDZY010000657.1:0-7948 GCA_047971765.1 Hyphomicrobiaceae bacterium
GATGAGCTGGCGTCCGTCCCGAGTCGCGCTGGCCACGATGTTGAAGCCGGAATCGCAAATGAAGCCAGTCTTGATACCGTCAGCACCTTCGTACTTCTTCAACAAACCATTGTGCGACCTGAGAACGAGCTTGCCGTAATGGACTTCCTTTTCACCCCACAAGCTCTGATACCGAGGGAAATCCAGCATCATGTGGCGCGCCAGATGGGCAAGATCGCGGGCTGTGGTCCACTGGCGCGCATCCGGCAATCCATTCGGATTGACAAAGTTCGAGTTGCGCATCCCGAGACGACGGGCGGTTGCGTTCATGCGTTTGGCGAAATTATCGATCGATCCGCCGATCTTCTCCGCCAGCATGATGGCCACGTCGTTCGCCGACTTCACGATGAGGATACGGACGGCCTGCTCAACGGTGATTTCCCCGCCGACTGGCAAACCGAGCTTGCTTGGCGGCTCCTTGTGCGCATCCTCGCTCATGGTGAGGAGATCGGTCGGCTTCAAGCGGCCGGACTTCAAGTCCTCAAAGACGATGTACGAGGTCAGGATCTTTGTCAGCGACGCCGGATACCACTGGTCGTCCTGATCCTCGGAATAGAGGACCTTGCCGCTCGATGTTTCCATCAAGAGCATCGGGCGGGCATTCGCTGCTCCGGCGCCAATGCCACTCCAGATGACGAAACCGAGCACAACTGAAATTGTGGCCTTCGCGCGAGACAACATCGCTACGGCTCCTCCCTGGCCGTCCCTCGGCCTTCGAAATACAGCCACACCTAATGTTCGTTGGCGTTGCTTGGCAAGGGGCGGATTGAAGCGGTCTTTGTTTCTGTTTGACGTTTATTCGGGGGGCATCCGACAGCCCTTCCCCGTCCAAGCCCCATCACATGCGGGTCACGCGGACCCGATGGCCGAAACGGCGCTGATCGCCGCGCGGTACGGTCAGGTTTTCGGTCGGTTTCATCGCCCAGATGCGATGCAGACCTGCAACAGTCGCGCGATGCTGCGCGTCGGGCTCGAGGTGGGCCGCGTGCCCGGCGGTCACCGTCATCAGCCGCTCAAGCGCAGGCTCGCGAATGCCGAGCTTCTGCAGATGCCGGACCGTATTGATGAGGTAATCGAGGTTGGCGCCGGACTGGCCCTTGGCGCCGCGAATGATGCGCGACTGCATGGCCAGCGAAAGCCCCCCCGCATAGCTGGGATGGCAGCGCTCGGCGGTATAGGCCAGCACGGTGACGGACTGATGGACGGGACCGTTGACGATGCGCGCCCTGGCCTGCGTTTCCTGGTAGACGCCGTAGATCAATTCGCGCTCGCGCAGGTAGGTCATGACATTCGGCTGGTTCTCCGGGGCGACGCGGTAGGCGACACCCTCACAGGCGCCGCCACGGTCCAGGCCAAGCACGAGACCGGGGCGCGCCTGGGTTCCGCGATGCACGGTCGAGGCGATGCAGAAGGCGCGATGATAGCCGGTGACGACAACCTGGCGCCGCTCGACATACGGAAAATCCGGCCGCCACATCAACGACCCGTAGCCGAAGATCCAGAGCTCCCTGCCTGTTGGCTCAACCATTGCCGGGCCCGTTGTGGTGGCCGAGACATTCGCCGTCATTTGGCTGCCCCCCATAGCGAACTTCGGGACCGGGGCACTAGCTTTTGGCCGTGCGCCTGGGTTCGACGTCGCTTCCCTGATGGCGTCCGAAGTCCGGCTCGGCGGTATCCTGTCCCGCATGAATGATGCCGCGGCGCGTGCGTCGGGCCTGCGTGAACAGATCAAACAGCGTGTCGCCCTCGCCATAGCGGATCGCACGCTGGAGATGCGTGAGATCCTCGCTGAAGCGGGCCAGCATCTCGAGAACGGCCTCACGATTGTTGAGGAAGATGTCGCGCCACATGGTGGGATCGGACGCGGCGATGCGCGTGAAATCACGGAAGCCACCGGCGGAAAACTTGATCACCTCGCTATCCGTCACCCGTTCCAGGTGACTGGCGGTATTGACGATGTTGAAGGCAATCAGATGCGGCACATGGCTGGTGATCGCGAGGACCATGTCGTGATGGTCGGCATCCATGACCTCGACATTGGACCCCAGCCCCTCCCAGAAGGCTTTCAGCCTGTCGACGGCCTCGGGATCGGTACCGGCGGGCGGGGTCAGAATGCACCAGCGATTGTCGTAGAGTTCCGCAAAGCCCGACTCTGGCCCCGAATGCTCGGTACCGGCGATGGGATGGCCTGGCACGAAATGCACGTTGTCAGGCACGAGCGGGCCGCACTCGCGAACAATGGTTCCCTTGACCGAACCAACATCGGTCAAAATGGCGCCCGGCTTCAGATGATCCCGGATTTCAGCCGTCACCGTGGCGCAAGCTCCCACGGGCACGCACAGGATCACCAGGTCAGCGTCGCGTACGGCCGCGTCAGCCGTGTCGAAGGCTTCCTCGACAAGCCCCAACCTGACGGCGGTGTCACGAGTCTCCCTGGTCCGCGCATGACCCACCAGATGCCGCGCCAGATTGGCGCGACGGGCGGCGTGGCTGATGGAGGAGCCAATCAGGCCAATGCCTATCAAGGCGACCTTTTCGAACAGCGGTTTCTTCATTGCCTTGATGCCTGGCCGGTAAATTCAGTGAGGGCGGAGACGACGGCTCGATTGTCACTCTCGGTGCCGATGGTCATGCGCAGGGCGTTCGGCAACCCGTAACCCGCAACACGGCGCAGGATAATGCCCTTCGATTTCAGGTGGGCATCGGCCGCTGCCGCATCCTTCCCGGCCTGCTCCGGGAAATGGATGAGGATGAAATTGCCGACGCTCGGTGTCACTTCAAGCCCCAGTTTCTGGATCTCGGCCGTGGTCCAGGGCAGCCACTTGTCATTGTGCACCAGGGAAGCCTCGACGTGGGCCTTGTCCTCGATGGCGGCAATGCCGGCCGCTATGGCGGGGGCCGTGACATTGAACGGACCACGGATGCGATTGAGCACGGATGCGATATGGGCCGGGCAATAGGCCCAGCCGAGACGCAACGCGGCCAACCCATGGATCTTGGAGTAGGTGCGGGTCATCACGACGTTCTCGGCCGTGGCCACCATTTCGAGGCCGGCCTCGTAGTCGTTGCGGCGCACATATTCAGCATAGGCCGCGTCAATGACGAGCAAGGTATCAGGGCGCAAGCCGGCGTGCAGGCGCCGCACTTCCGAAATCGGAATGTAGGTTCCGGTCGGATTGTTGGGATTGTCCAGGAAGACGATCTTCGTGCGCGGCGTCACCGCTGCGAGCATGGCATCGACATCGCAGGTGTAATCCCTCGTCTTCACGACGACGGGGGTCGCGCCGTTGCCCAGCGTCACGATGCGGTAGACGAGAAACCCATGCTCGGTGAACACGGCCTCGTCGCCCTCACCGAGATAGGCATGGGCCAGCAGGTTCAGGAGTTCATCCGACCCGCAGCCGCAGACAATCCGGTTCGGATCGAGGCCATAGACGCCGGCAATGGCCTGGCGCAGGGTGGTCGCAGCACCATCGGGGTAGCGTTCCAGTTCACCGGCCAATGCGCGGTAGGCCTCGACAGCCCTGGGGCTGGGCCCGAGCGGCGTCTCGTTGGACGACAGCTTGATCGGCTTCAGCCCGCCGGAAACGGTGCTCTCTCCGGGGATATATGGCGCGATGTCCAGAATACCGGGTCTGGGAGCCGGGCGGCCGGAAGGCGTCGAGGTGTCGGAAGACATGGCGAAGGTCCACGCGAAGGTTTCTGCTAACCGCATTTTCAAACCGCGGCCGCGAGATTGATAGGGCGCGCGTGCCGTTAAAGCAAACGGCAGATTGCCCTGGCATTGCCGGGTCCGGCCCCGGGGTGCCGTCCACCCGTCCCGACCAACTTGCGCAAGGTCATGGCATCTGCCGAGCCCGCGACTTAACACGTCTCCCAACGCGTCACTGATGCATCAGGCCATTCCACATTGTCGCCAAATACACCGGAGTGGCCTTTAACCAATTTCCGAATCAGCGCATCTTGAGTACGTGGGAAAATGTGACAATCAGCCCCTGCCAATGTGTGGCAACAAGACTGCCGCCAGGACGAAATTGGCATTGCTGGCGTGATTGGTGCACGGGGGACAAGCTAAATGCTCTACCACTGGTATGAGCTGGGCCATGCAGCAGTGCGGCCAGCCCGGGTTGCGGCGGATTCATGCCGCGTATTCCTGACCAATCCTTTCAATCTGCTCACACACACGCCAATCGGACGACACACCGTCGCCGCGCTTGAAGTGTTCGAGCGGACCACGAGGAGATATGACAAACCCTCTTTCGGACTGACGGCCACCCAGGTCGATGGAGATGAGGTCGCTGTGCACGAAGAGGTTGTCTGGCGGCATCCGTTCTGCCGGGTGATCCGGTTCCGGCGCGACATCCCAGCGGACCGCAACGAGGCCGATCCGAAGCTGCTCCTAGTTGCGCCAATGTCGGGTCACTACGCAACGCTCCTCAGAGGCACTGTCGAAGCTTTTCTTCCCGACCATGACGTCTACATCACGGACTGGCAGGATGCGCGCGATGTTCCTGTCGCCGCCGGCACGTTCGATCTCGATGAATACATCACCGTGATGCGCGACATCTTCCGGCATTTCCGGGGCGATGTGCACGCGTTCGCCGTCTGCCAGCCATCGGTGCCCACCATCGCCGCCGTGGCCATGATGGAAGCGAACGACGATCCACATGTGCCGCAATCGCTGATCATGGCGGGCGGTCCGATCGACACGCGCATCAATCCAACATCGGTCAACCAGCTCGCCGAGGAAAAGGGAACCGAATGGTTCCGGCGCAATGTCATCACGCAGATCCCGTGGCCGAACGCAGGCTTCGGACGTTCCGTCTATCCCGGCTTCCTGCAACTCTCCGGGTTCATGACCATGAACCTCGACAGACACCTCAACGCCCACAAGGACCTGTTCTTCCATCTGGTGCGAGGTGATGGCGACAGCGCAGAAAAGCACACGGACTTCTACGACGAATATCTCGCCGTGATGGACCTGACCGCTGAATTCTATCTGCAGACGGTCGATTCCGTATTCGTCAATCATCACCTGCCCAAAGGGCGGATGCATCATCGTGGACGGCTCGTCGATCTCAAACAGATCCACCGCGTAGCGCTCATGACGATCGAAGGCGAGAAGGACGATATCACCGGGCTCGGGCAATGCTCGGCTGCGCTCGAGTTGTGTACGGGTGTGCCTGCTGCACGCAAGCAGCACTTCGAATGCCCCAATGTCGGCCACTATGGCGTTTTCAACGGCTCCCGCTTCCGCCGCGAGATTGCCTCACGCATCGCCACCTTCACCCGCATCCATGATGGCCGCAGTCAGCGCGGCATCGTCTCCAATCCCATCACCCGCACCCAGGTCAAGCCCGAGGATACGCCGGTTCGTGCGGGTCCGGAGGCTGCGGCTTTCACGTTCAGGAGTGGACGCGAGCACGACACGGCCTCCCGACAGGGTTCCCCCCAGGCGCCGATGTCCATGTAATGTCCTGCGGTGCGCGTGACTTGTAACCGGTTGCGCGCACTGTCGATACCGGACGCGGATATGTCTTCGATTTCGATCCGTCGCCTGATGTGCTGAACTCCATCATCATTGCAAGCCTGCAACGGGCGTGACCTGAGGGCCACGCTCTTTTTCTGAGTGCATGGGGCTGGCTGTTTGCCCCACGACAATGCACCGGCACAAATGTTAATCAATGCTTGTCGCAGGTTTGGTCGCCGCATCGTCGCCGCAAAGTGTCTGCAGGACGATTGCTGCATTGGAAACGTTGCGCCTAACCTGGCTTCGTATGCTGCGGGGCGAAAATGCAGGTTCGCGTTCCCCTAGAACATGCCGAGGTTCGCCATGTCGCGGTTACGCGCAAAGTCAGCGCCGGTTCAGCTATTGAAGGTCGACGGTATTCCGGCGCCTGTTGAAATTCGCCGCCATCCAACGGCGCGACGCCTCACGCTGCGCGTCAGTCATTCGGCACGCACCGTTCAACTCACCATTCCGCGATATACCGATTTCCGCGAGGCCGACCGGTTCCTCGCCTCAAATCGCGACTGGGTGATCGAACGTCTTGAAGGTGTGCCCGAACCGGTACCATTTGCCGACGGAGCGATTATTCCCCTGCGCGGGATCGAGCACGTCGTCCACTTCGCAGGCCGAAGCACTGGCCGTGGCGTGGTGAGCATCGAGACACCTACGGATGGCAAGCGTCCGGTCCTTGCCGTGACAGGCGATCGTGAACATGCTCCCAGGCGCCTGCGCGACTGGCTGATGGCGGAAGCGCGCCGCGATCTCGATGCACGCTGCTGGCATCACGCCGAGACGCTTGGGCTGAAGGCGCGACGCATTACAGTTCGTGACCAGAAAACCCGCTGGGGATCATGCTCGAGCGATGGCCAGTTGTCGTTCTCCTGGCGTCTGATCCTGGCGCCGCCGTTCGTTCTTGACTACGTGGCCGCGCACGAGGTTGCGCATCTGGCTGAAATGAACCATGGCCCCAAGTTCTGGACGCTCGTCAAGACGGCCATGCCGCGCCTGGAGGAAGCCAAATTGTGGCTTCGTACCAAAGGCGTCGATCTCTACCGCTACGGCGCGTGACGCGAGCCCGGCAGCGAGGCGCCGGACGCGAAGGCAGGGCGGACAGCTTCCAGCCAAACCGGAATTGATCCCAGGCGGTCTCGTCAATTGGCTTGCAGATTCGGTATCAATCCCGTCACCCGCCACCCTGTCGAAGGTGAAAATGACATCTCGACATCGACGTCAGCAGCCTTTGCGTCCGGGTCCGGCGAGAAGCCAATGGCGATCGAAAGCGGGCCGGTGAGGCGATAGCTTTTCAGGTTGGCCAAAGACAACTTGCGTGCGGGCTTCTCATCGCCGGTGCCGTTCGCAGCCTTGCCATCCGTTCCCGCTGCCTGCCCGGTGCCCTGAGCGGGGGCCCGTTCCTCGCGGATACCACGCACGATGCGGCGCAAATCACGACCATGGCGGACCATGTCGATGACATGTTGCGGGGTCAGCAGCGAATCGACCGCCGCCTGGACCAGCTTCTCACCAGCCCCGTTCCTGAGTTGACCGAGGATAACGGCACCGATCGATCCCTCCTGGCCCTGGACCTGACCCAACTGGCGATTCATCTCCGCCTGGATCATGGGTTTCGCGTTCTCGCGGACAGCCGGAAAATCAATCTTGCGGGCCAGCAGCACAGGGTCATTCGTTTCGACTGCGAGGGCGATCTGTCGTCCGGCCCAGGCGGGCCACGCCACGTAGAAGCCGATCAACGCGAGGACGATCAGACCGACCCACAAGTACCACCGCCGCATGATTCCGTCTCCGATTGCTTCCAGCGATCCGGCGCGCTGCATCGCGGCGCCGGTGCGAGGCACAACGCGCGAGGGGTCGTGCCGCCTGCCATCACGCGTGCGGCTTGCCACAGATTGGATGGGAATGCATCCGCAAATCGTTCGGATACGGCCTCACGCGGCACCTCATGGCGGATCGGTGCCGGGGCGCGCTGTGGAAAACGAATGCAGATTGTCACGATCCGCGACGCTCGAGCGAGCCCTGCCGTTGCGGCCCGCGCCGCGGTTCACCGCTTTTCGCAGGTCATCAGCAGATCGCTGCGCTTCTTGGCTTCCGCCTTCCAGAGATCAGGCGGAACGACCAGACACCATGCACGATGGCGCGCCAGATCCTTGTGCCACGATTGGCCAGTATAGCCGCACTTCCTGGTCTCGTTGATCTGTTGCTGGCGCACGGCCGTCTTGGCGTACCAATCGCAATTTGCCTGGGCATGGGCCGTGGCAGCGACCACAACCGACAACGGCAGGGTTGCAACACAGGCCAGAGACAAATTCTTCAAGGCTCGCATGGGGTGTGCCGTCCTTCCTTCATCAACGCCGGAGACCTCGGGCCGTCATTGCGATCGCCACG
>JBKDZY010000658.1:0-3318 GCA_047971765.1 Hyphomicrobiaceae bacterium
TCTTGCCGGTGCGACGTGGAATGATCGCCTGCCCTCCCTGGTCAAGGCGCGGCTGGTCGAGGCGCTGGCTGGCTCCGGTGAGTTCAGGGCGGTCAGCAATGGGCAGGACAAGATCAACGCCGATGTCGGACTTTCGTCCACGCTCGAGGCGTTCCAGATCGATCTTCTGCCGCAAGGGCGGGTCGCCAGGGTGGCGGTGCTGGCCAAAGTGGTGTCGGAAAGCGGCGGCGCGGTTATTGCCAGTCGCCAGTTCCAGGCCAGCGAGCCGGTGACCGGAAAGGACACGGCGCAGCATATTGCCAAGTTGAACGCCGCCTTTGCAAAGGTGACCAATGAGCTCACCGCCTGGTTGGCGACAGCGGTCGACACCAGGAAAACCCGCCGCCGTGCCACGAAAAGCGTGGTTGTCGGGTCCAATCAGCGCGGCTGATCAACTGGCTGGCTTGCGCATGAGCCCTTTCCGTCATCGTTCGAGCGTCCATTTCGAGACCGCGCGTTCCTGATGCGCCGGCGTTGCGGCGTCGCGTCCCATTTGCGGCAACGCCGTGCAGCCCCAAATCAATTCCGGCAAAGTCTCGTTCGGTCTGGCTTGATCGCGTCCACGCGCCGTATCGGGAAAAAGGCCAGACGCTTCCTGGGGCGGCGTACACGACGGGTCGCAGTCGAAGCCCGAGCGTTTCCACCGCAATCGGAAACGCGATAGTATCGGTTCATCGCAGGTGCCTGGAGCAAACTCCGGGTCTGACCTTAGTTCCGCGCGGGAGGTGTGCTGATGAAAATTGCCAGGATCTCTGCCATTCCCATGTCGTCGCCGGTCCCGCTCGACATGCGTCATCGGACTGATCTGGGCACGAAGGTCAAGAGCGACGCGACGCTCATTCGTGTTGAAACCGACAGCGGGCTGGTGGGGATCGGCGCATCGCTTGGATCGCCACCGATCGTCACCGCAATTGTTTCGCATGTGCTGGCGCCCGAGGTGGTGGGTGAGAACCCGCTGTTTTCCGAACGCATTTTCGAGAAGATGTATAACGGTTCGCGCAGCAGGCCGGCGTTGGAGCGTGGTGTCACCCAGGCCGACGAGAGCCGTCGGCGCGGGGTCATCATGGAGGCTATCGCGGGCGTCGATATTGCGATCTGGGATGTGAAGGCGCAGGCGCTTGGGGTTCCGCTCTACCAGGCCCTGGGCGCTGTGCGCAGTTCCATCCGTGGTTATGCGAGCGGCGGCTGGGCATCTGGCGATGAAGCGGAAGCGGAACTGGCCGGTTATGCCGCGAAAGGGTTTACGGCGGCCAAGATGCGGGTTGTCGGCCGGGACGGCTATTCGATCGAGAAATGCGTCCGCCGGGTGAAAGCCGCGCGCCGGGGGCTTGGGGCCGACGTCGAACTGATGGTGGATGCACATGGTTCTCTGGAGGTGGCCAACGCCATCAAACTGGCCCAACAGCTCGAGCCCTACGACATAGCCTGGTTCGAGGAGCCGGTGACGCCGGACGATCATGCCGGGCAGGCAGAGGTGCGCGGGCAGACCACGATACCGATTGCGTCGGGCGAGCGGGAGTTCACGAGGTTCGATTTTCTCGATCTGCTGGAGCGGCGGGCGCTGGATATTGCGCAGCCTGATGTGGCGCGATCGGGAGGCATCACGGAGATCCGGCGCATATCGGCCCTCACTTCGGCCTATGGTGTCCGGCTGGCGCCTCATGCATGGGGAAGCGGTGTGCTGTTCGCCGCAAGCATCCATGTCACGATGTCGTCCCCCAATTGCCATATCCTCGAGGTCAGCCAGGGGCATATGCCCATGATGTGGGAGCTCTTCAAGGAGCCGTTCGACATCCGTGACGATGGCATGGTGCACGCCCCTGATCGCCCCGGGTTGGGGTTCACGTTGCGGGAGGATGCCCTCGACCGGTTCCGGTACGTGGATGGACCGGAATACGAGTTCTGAGCAACTTCCGGGGAAGTGCCGTCATGACATGTCCGGATTTTGTGGCGATGGATGCATTCCCTTGCCGCCGCGCTCACCCGCGCAGGACTGAAAAGGTTTCCAAAGACAGGAAAACTGAAGGGCGGATGCTGACCATTTCCGAGCCTGAACGATTAACGCCTTGTTTTGGAATTGCGCGGCGTATGCATCCACCCGATTTCCATTGGCTCCGGTCATGCGGATAGCGGCACAGAACAGCCAGAATATTATTTATGGGTCCGTATTTTCGATCGTGCTGCAGGACGCTTCACTGCGGAGGGGATTTTCTCATCGTTTCCGGCCTCGCAAGCCGGGTGGTATTGACACCATTTGTTTTGTCCCTGGGGACGACATCCGGTTTTTGGCAATGTTGCCGATGCATGATTGGTGCTCTTGTGACAACAACCGAAAATGTAGTAAAAAAGTGTTAACTTTACACCGCCTTTGGCATGGGTTCTGTTGACGAAATCTCGACTTAATTTGGTCGCGGTGCTTGTTTATTTGGCCCGGTCGTGGGAAAATCCCACTGCCATGCGGGAACTGTCCGCAATACCCAATCAAGGAGAGCTAATCCATGAAGCGTCTCGCCATCGCAGCCGCAATGACCCCGTTGCTCGCACTGCCCGCGTTCGCTGCGGACTGTGCGAAAGATTACAAGGACTTCTGGGACCAGTTCAACACCGGTCCGGCCAAGGGGCTGTCTGGCGACAAGCTCGCGATTGTCGGCCGTCAGGCTCTGCGCGCCTACGACGCCTGCAGCGCCGGTGATGAAAACAGCGCCTCTTCGATTTTCACGCGTCTCCAGGAAGCAGCCCCGGCCAAGGGTGATGATTTCTGGAATCAGCTCAACAACTCTGCTCCCGCGAAGAAAAATTAATCGAACTCGATTTTCTGACGCATCTCCTGGCGCCGCAATTCAAAATTGCGGCGCCAGTTTTGTTATATGTCCAGACATGAGCTGGCGTGCAATCGCCGCCGGGCGGATTGTTCAATCGAAATCACTTTGTCACGAACCAAGGTTGTGATTTCGCGGATGCCTGATCCGAATGGGTTAACCATGCAGAAAAGGCGCGGTGTTGTCAGCATCGGGTTATAAGTTGGCAGGCTTGTTGGAGCGGCCATCTGCGAATATGTTACGACATTCACATGGCGCTCCAGGCTCAAAGCCAATCCCTCAAGATGTTGTTTTGCGGATGACGCGTTATCGTGATGGCAAGGGCTGGTACCCTAAGGTACCGCCCGCACAACAATGGGCGCATTGCTTTCGGTCATGCGGAGTTGGCGATCATGCGCTTTTCGAGCCCGGGATGAGGAGAGGAAACCGAGTAAGGACACTGACAAAACCACCTCTTGGC
>JBKDZY010000659.1:0-2564 GCA_047971765.1 Hyphomicrobiaceae bacterium
CCTGCGTGGGCGGCCGGTCGCGGTGCTCGCCTCCGGCGATCCATTCTGGTTCGGGGCCGGAGGCAGCCTGGGCTCCCGTCTTGCCCCCGAGGAATGGCGCGCCTTTCCCGGACCTTCAACAGCTTCCCTGGCGGCCGCGCGGCTTGGCTGGCGACTGGAGGAGGTGGCATGTCTCGGCCTTCATGCGGCACCGTTCGAGTGGCTGGTGCCTGTGCTTGGGAATGGTGCGCGCATGATCTGCCTCCTGCGCGACGCCAGCGCACCTGAGGCACTGGCCGGCTGGCTCACCGCACAAGGCTTCGGCTCCTCACGCCTGTGGGTGCTGCAGGCGCTCGGCGGCCCGCGTGAGCGGATCACGCCGACCCGTGCAGATGACTTCCACGCGCCACGGCTCGAGACACCAGTTGCGGTGGCGATCGAGGCCGCGGGGCAGGCTGGCCTGGCCCGAACGCCGGGTCTCGAGGACGGGATGTTCGCCTCGGACGGGCAGATCACGAAGGCTCCCATCCGCGCATTGACGCTTTCGGCATTGGCCCCGCGTGCAGGTGAAACACTCTGGGATATCGGGGCAGGCTCAGGTTCGATCTCGGTCGAGTGGGCGCTGGCCGCCGGGGGCTGCACTGCCCTTGCAATCGAACCGCGCGCCGACCGCTGCCGCAACATCAAGGAGAATGCCGCCCGTTTCGGCCTCACGCATCGCATCACCATTTGTCCGGGCATGGCTCCGGCCGCACTCGATGGCCTGCCACCGCCCAACGTTGTGTTTGTCGGCGGCGGCGCATCGCGGCACCTGATGGAGACGCTCTGGCAGCGACTTTCACCTGGAACACGCCTGGTTGCCAACGCCGTCACCCTGGAGACCGAAGCCCTCCTTCTGGACCTCCATGCGCTCCACGGTGGGCGGCTTCTGCGGTGCGAGATCGCACAGAGCCGTCCGCTTGGCCGTATGCGCGGCTGGGAGCCATCGCGCCCCATCACGCAATGGAGTGTGACACGATGAGGGTGGCCGGATTCGGATTTCGTCGCGATGCGCCGCTGTCGTCCGTGATCGCGGCAATCCGTGCGCTCGAGGCTCCGGTGCAGGCCCTGGCGACCGTGGCCGAGAAGGCGGAGCGGCCACAGGCACGGCAGGCAGCAAGCGCGCTGGGGCTTCCATTGATCGCGATCCCGGCCGAGCGGATTTCGCGCCAGCCAACACCAACGATGTCTTCACGGATGCAGGCGCGGTTCGGCACCGGCTCTCTGGCCGAGGCGGCTGCGCTGGCTGCCTGTGGAGAGGGAGCCCGGCTCCTGGTTGCGCGCCGCATCTCGGCCGACGGCATGGCCACCGCAGCACTCGCAGAAGGTTCAGCCTCATGACCGTTCACTTCATCGGCGCAGGCCCCGGCGCACCCGATCTGATCACCCTGCGTGGACGCGACCTGATCGCGGCCTCGCCGGTTTGCCTCTATGCCGGCTCGCTGATCCCCGAGGCGCTGCTCGTGCATTGCCCACCCGGCGCGCACATCGTGAATACCGCACCGCTCTCCCTCGACCAGATCATTTCGGAAATGCGTTCTGCTCATGCCGCCGGGCACGATGTCGCCCGCCTTCATTCCGGCGATCTCTCGGTCTGGTCGGCCATGGGCGAGCACTTGCGGCGGCTGCGCACCGAGGCTATCCCGTTCGACGTCACCCCCGGCGTGCCTGCCGTTTCCGCCGCTGCTGCCGCACTCGAAGCCGAGCTGACGCTTCCCGGCATCGCGCAATCGCTCGTGCTGACCCGCACATCCGGGCGCGCGACCGCGATGCCGCCGAACGAGACGCTGGAGAATTTTTCCGCAACGTGCGCCACGCTTGCGCTTCACCTCTCGGTTCATGTGCTCGACGACGTGGTTGCGCGCCTGCTGCCCGCCTATGGGCCCGAGTGTCCGGTCGCCGTGATCTGGCGCGCGAGTTGGCCAGACCAGAAGATTCTCCGCGCGACGCTCTCAACCGTGATCGAGGCGGCCGATGGCGAACGCGGGCGCACCGCCCTGATCCTCGTCGGGTGGGCACTGTCGGCCGAGGATTTTGCCGAGAGCCGCCTCTATGCGGGCGATTACGACCGCAGGTTCCGGCCCGTTGGCGCCGCGCCGCGCTTCCCGGAGGGCAGCGAATGACGTTGCCACCCGGATTGCTGATTTCCGCTCCTGCGTCAGGAACGGGGAAGACCACCTTGATGCTTGGATTGCTGCGCGCGTTCGCGGATCGCGGCCTCGCGGTGCAACCCTTCAAGTGCGGACCGGACTACATCGACCCCGGATTTCACGCGGCTGCCTCGGGCCGCCAGTCCTTCAATCTCGACACCTGGGCGATGCCCCAGCCCCTGATCGGCAAGCTTCTGCACGCGGCCTGCGGCGCCGACCTGGTGCTTGCCGAGGGCTCCATGGGCCTGTTCGATGGCGTTGCAAGCGCGGGCGAATGCGGCACCGGCGCCAGCGCCGAGATCGCGCAAGCCATGGCCTGGCCGGTGCTGCTCATCCTCGATGCCTCAGGGCAGGCACAATCTGCCGCCGCCGTGGCGCAAGGGTTCGCGCGGTTCC
>JBKDZY010000660.1:0-2207 GCA_047971765.1 Hyphomicrobiaceae bacterium
GTCCATTCTTGCAGGCGCTCATGAAGATCTCCGCCATCATCGGCCGAGATAAAGAGCGAGGCCAGATCGTGCCAGTTGCGCAGGTTCGCATCGCTGGCCGTTGCATTCTGCCTGATGACCTGCTGAATAAGGTTTGTCTGCGCGGGAGTTAGCGGCTTGTCCGAACGATGGATCAGCGACGCCAGCCAGTCGGAGAGCCATGCCTGCCCGCGTTCGTCAATCTCTGTCCAGAGCGGGTTGAGCCCCGTCGCGTCACCGGCCTTGATCGAGGAATAACGGCCACCGTTCGCGCGCACCGCCATTTCCATGCCTAGGCGATAGTCGAACACGAAAAGACGTGCTCCGGCCCGCCGGGCCTGTGTCATCAGGAATGCCGAGAGAACCGACTTCCCCGAGCCAGGACGACCAAGGATCAGGGTGTGACCGCCGGTCGGCTCTTTATCCGGGGAGCCTTGTTCATGGTAGTTGAACGCGAAAGCCGAGCGTTCCGGTGTCGGGAACATGGTGATGACCTTGCCCCATGGCACCTGGTCCGCTGTCTTACCGAGCGACGTCCGATGGAACGCGGCGAAGTCCGCGAAATTCCGGTTCGTCACCGCCCCTTTACGGCTCCGCGCGTGCCCGTTGCCGGGGTGTTGCGCAAAGAAATGGGTGGCGCTGGCGAAGCCTTCGGCAATCAGGTTCACACCTTCGGCCGAGGCCGTGTTTTTGATCTCGCCGCCAATGTTCGCCAGCTTTTCTTCGCTGTCCGCGAACACAGTCACTGACATATGGTGATCGCCAAAGCTAAGACGCTTCGATTCCAGATCATCAAGCGCGGTCGGCAATTCTTCGAGAAGCGATACCGCGCCATCGTTGGCGGAGGCCCGCAGCCGCATTTGCCGCTTGATCCGTCCCGCCATCCAATTGCTGTTGAGGGGGGTGAAGCTGTGCGTCACGATCATATCGACCGGAAGGCTCAGCTCGTCAAACATCGTGCACTGCGTCTTCTCGGGATAGTCCTTCACCGCGAAGATCGAGCCGATGTGCGGGCCGGTTGCCCCATCGGACAGAAAGAACTTGTCGCCTTTGAAGGTGACGCGCGTGTTTGCCACGTTTTCAGCAACAATTGTCGAGCGGGCGCCACGGTATAGCGGCAACTCTTGGCCTGTGTTCAATGCGCCCAAGAAACCAAGAAGGTCGCCCGAAGGCTCATTGAGCAGCCGAGGGTTCATGTCTCCGAAGGAGGACATGAGGAAGCGAACAACCTCCTGAAGCCGACCCATCCTCTTTTCCGTTTGCGCCCGCAGCAGCTCTGCCGACTTGGCCGCGCGTAGCGGCAGCTTAGTGCCGGGGGACGGGCGGTTCATGACGGTTAGGGTCAGCGTCTTGTCCCGCAACTGTCGCTGATCGAGCGCCAGCCGCCAGCGACGATCCACAGCCGCCGCAAAGCTATCGCCTTCGACCGGAACAAGATCGGGTTTGATCGCTTTTGAAACCTTGTGGACATAAAACGAGCATTCCGGCCCGATTCGCGCGACCACGGACGCAAAGAGCGCCCGTGTGCGGTCCAGATATTCGTCGTCGGTAGTGTTGCTGTTCACGCCGTTCAGACGAATGCACTGAAATAGCTCATTGCCCCGCGTTCGCACGGTTTTGTCGTCAACGAGGCTGATATAGGGAAGCATTGAAGCCAGCTTCACTTCCCTCCCAAACCAGGCGGGCAGCAGGCTTCTGGGATCATAATTGGTTTCACGGGGCATAGCTATTCCCCCCATGAATATGTTTATTTCTAGTCCGCCGGGTTGTTCGTGAAACAGTTGCCACAACGTCCAAAAAGTTCTCGTCCCAGTCCGCCGCCAACCAAAGCAGGGGATAGGTGATCGCGGCGATTGCAACGACCACCCAATGCTGCACCCATACGAGGACCAGAACAGACCCGCAAAGCCAGGCCATCGCATACATGATTGGCAACCAAAGAAATTTCGGGGGCCGCACAAGACCAAGGAATAGTCGAGTTTGTTCTGCCATCGTATCTTTCCTTAGTTCCAGATCGCTGCAACAATGACGGGTGCGCTGGCGATACCGGCAATTGCCACGATGACCCACATGGCCTGCCGCAGATCCAGAACTCCGAAGAACACCGAAAGGAAAATTCCGATCAGCGCCAAAGTCCCGATGGTCATACCCAAGGGGCCAGTGATCGCATCAACGATGCCCTGAAGCAC
>JBKDZY010000661.1:0-5561 GCA_047971765.1 Hyphomicrobiaceae bacterium
GGGCACTCGAGGCCTATGGCGCCGCCTATACCTTGCAGGAAATGCTGACGGTCAAGTCCGACGACGTGGCAGGACGCACCAAGGTGTACGAAGCCATTGTCAGAGGCGACGACACTTTCGAGGCGGGCATTCCGGAGAGCTTCAACGTTCTCGTCAAGGAAATGCGGGCCTTGGGCCTCAATGTCGAGCTTGTCGACTCCGGGGCCCCGCCCTCCATCGAGGGTGACGGCGACGACGGCGAACTGAGACCTCAGTTGCCGCCTGCCGCAGCCGAATAGGCAGTCATCCGGGCGCCCACGTCGTGTTGGCGCCCGGCATCATGAGCACGAAGGCCAAAGCTGGCCCCAGGTGTCCGGGACGCATAAGGCACCCCATTACGGAGAGAGCCGATGAACGAGATCGCAAACGTCTTCAAGCCCCAGGTCCAAATTCCCACGTTCGATCAGATCCGTATTTCGATTGCCAGCCCCGAGGATATTGCGTCGTGGTCGTTCGGAGAGATCAAGAAGCCGGAGACCATCCACTACCGCACGTTCAAGCCGGAGCGTGACGGCCTGTTCTGCGCGCGCATTTTCGGGCCGATCAAGGATTACGAGTGCCTGTGCGGCAAGTACAAGCGGATGAAGTACAAGGGCCTCATCTGCGCACAGTGCGGCGTCGAGGTGACGCTCGCCAAGGTTCGCCGAGAGCGCATGGGGCATATCGAGTTGGCCGCTCCCGTGGCCCACATCTGGTTCCTGAAGTCGCTGCCGAGCCGCATCGGTTTGCTGCTCGACATGACCTTGAAGGACCTGGAGCGCGTCCTCTACTTCGAGAACTACATCGTCATCGAGCCGGGCATTTCTCCCTTCAAGGAGAAGCAGCTCCTCAGCGAGGAACAGTACCTCGAAGCCATCGACGAACACGGCCAGGACAGCTTCACCGCGGGCATCGGTGCCGAGGCCATTCGCGAGTTCCTGCAGGACATGGATCTCGAGCAGATCCGTGACGACCTGCGCCGCGAGATCGCGGAAGCAACCACCGAGCTCAAGCCGAAGAAGCTTGCCAAGCGCCTGAAGGTGATCGAGGCCTTCATCGAGTCGGGCAACCGGCCCGAGTGGATGATCCTCACCCATGTGCCGGTCATTCCGCCCGAGTTGCGTCCGCTGGTGCCGCTCGATGGTGGCCGCTTCGCCACCTCCGACCTCAACGACCTCTATCGGCGCGTTATCAACCGCAACAACCGCCTGAAGCGCCTGATCGACCTGCGCGCGCCGGACATCATCATCCGCAACGAAAAGCGGATGCTGCAGGAAGCGGTCGATGCGCTGTTCGACAACGGCCGCCGCGGCCGCGTCATCACCGGCGCCAACAAGCGTCCGCTGAAGTCGCTCGCCGACATGCTCAAGGGCAAACAGGGCCGCTTCCGCCAGAACCTGCTCGGCAAGCGCGTCGACTACTCCGGCCGCTCGGTGATCGTCGTGGGGCCTGAGCTCAAGCTGCACCAGTGCGGCCTGCCGAAGAAGATGGCGCTCGAGCTGTTCAAGCCGTTCATCTACGCGCGCCTCCAGACGCTGGGTCAGGCCGCCACCGTGAAGCAGGCCAAGAAGCTCGTCGAAAAGGAGAAGGGCGAGGTCTGGGACGTGCTCGACGAGGTCATTCGCGAGCATCCGGTCCTGCTCAACCGCGCGCCGACCCTGCACCGCCTCGGCATCCAGGCGTTCGAGCCGACCCTGATCGAGGGCAAGGCCATCCAGCTCCACCCGCTGGTCTGCGCCGCCTTCAATGCCGACTTCGACGGCGACCAGATGGCCGTGCACGTACCGCTTTCGCTGGAAGCCCAGCTCGAAGCGCGCGTACTCATGATGTCGACCAACAACATCCTGCACCCGGCCAACGGCTCGCCGATCATCGTGCCGTCCCAGGACATCGTTCTCGGTCTCTACTACGTGTCGCTGCTGACGGAGAACGAGCCCGGCCAGGGCATGTTGCTGGGCTCGACCTCCGAAGTGCATCACGCGCTGGCGTCGGGCTCGGTGACGTTGCACGCCAAGGTCAAGGGCCGTGTTTCCTACCTCGATGAGGAAGGCGTCGAGCATACCGAGGTCGTCGAGACGACGCCGGGCCGTATGCTGCTGGGCGAGTTGCTGCCGAAGGTGCCCGGCGTGCGCTTTGCACTGGTCAACACGCTGCTGACCAAGAAGGCGATTTCCGGCCTCATTGACGCCGTCTACCGCAACTGCGGACAGAAGGAGACGGTGATCTTCTGCGATCGCATCATGGGTCTGGGCTTCTATCACGCCTTCAAGGCGGGCATTTCGTTCGGCAAGGACGATATGCTCATCCCGGATACGAAGTCGAAGATCGTCGGCCAGACCACCGAGCTGGTGCGCGAGTTCGAGGCCCAGTACAATGATGGCCTCATCACGCAGCTCGAGAAGTACAACAAGGTCGTCGACGCCTGGTCGAAGTGCACCGACCAGATCGCCAAGGAGATGATGGATCGCATCTCCGCCGCTCAGAAGGACGAGAAGACCGGCCGCGAGAAGCCCATCAACTCGGTCTACATGATGAGCCACTCCGGCGCCCGTGGTTCGCCCACGCAGATGAAGCAGCTCGCCGGCATGCGCGGCCTGATGACCAAGCCGTCAGGCGAGATCATCGAGACGCCCATCATCTCGAACTTCAAGGAAGGGCTCTCCGTGCTCGAGTACTTCAACTCGACCCACGGCGCCCGCAAGGGCCTGGCGGATACGGCACTCAAGACGGCCAACTCGGGCTACCTGACGCGGCGTCTCGTTGACGTTGCCCAGGACTGCATCATCACCGAGATCGACTGCGGCACGGATCGTGGCCTCAGCGTCCAGGCCGTCGTCGATGCCGGTACCGTGATCGTGCCGTTGTCGGCCCGCGTTCTCGGCCGCACCGCGGCTGAAGACGTGGTCAATCCCGTGACGCGCGAGGTCATTGTTCCGACCGGCGAACTGATCGAGGAAATCCACGTCGAGGCCATCGAGAAGGCCCAGGTGCAGGAGGTCCGCATCCGCTCGGTGCTGACCTGCGAAACCGAAACCAGCGTGTGCGCCAAGTGCTACGGTCGCGATCTGGCCCGCGGCACGCCGGTCAACATCGGTGAGGCTGTCGGCGTCATCGCGGCGCAGTCGATCGGTGAGCCGGGCACGCAGTTGACCATGCGCACTTTCCACATCGGCGGCGTGGCCCAGACCGTTGACCAGTCGTTCATCGACTCCAACTTCAATGGCCATGTCGAGATCAGGAACCGCAACATGGTGCGTGACAGCCAGGGCCGTCTCATGGCCATGGGGCGCAACATGTCGATCGTCATCGTCGATCAGGGCGGCAAGGAACTCGCCACCCACAAGATCGTCTATGGCGCCCGTCTGCATGTGGACGACGGCGATGAGGTCAAGCGTGGCACACGCCTCGCCCAGTGGGATCCATACACCCGCCCGGTCCTGACCGAGGTGGACGGTGTCGTCGACTTCGAGGACATGGTCGATGGTATCTCCGTCAAGGAGCAGACCGACGAGGTCAAGGGCACCACCAATCGCGTCGTCATGGATTGGCGGGCGAGCCCGAGGGGCGGCGACCTGAAGCCGGCCGTGGTCATCAAGGATGCCAAGTCGGGCAAGCCCATCAAGATCCAGCGTGGCGGCGATGCCCGTTACCTGCTGCCGGTGGAAGCCGTGCTGTCGGTTGACAGTGGCACAGAGGTCAAGGCCGGTGACGCGCTTGCGCGTGTTCCTGTCGCCTCCGCCAAGACCGGTGACATCACCGGTGGTCTGCCGCGCGTGGCCGAGCTCTTCGAGGCGCGCCGTCCCAAGGATCACGCCATCATCGCAGAGGCTTCGGGCACGGTCGAGTTCGGCAAGGACTACAAGAACAAGCAGCGGGTCGCCATCAAGCCGGACGATGAGAGCCAGGCACCGGTCGAGTACCTGATTCCCCGTGGCAAGAGCCTTGCGGTCCAGAACGGCGACCACGTCGAGAAGGGTGACTTCGTCTATGATGGCCACCCGGCTCCCCATGACATCCTTGCCATCAAGGGCGTCGAGGAACTGGCGCGCTATCTGATCAAGGAGATCCAGGACGTCTATCGTCTGCAGGGTGTGACGATCAACGACAAGCACATCGAGGTGATCGTTCGCCAGATGCTGCAGAAGGTCGAGATCGAGGACATCGGTGACAGCGATTTCCTGAAGGGTGAGCAGATCGACCGGATCGAGATGGACCACCGTAACCGTGAGCTCGAGAAGGCGGGCAAGCGTCCGGCAACGGGCCAGCCGGTGCTCCTGGGCATCACCAAGGCGTCGCTGCAGACGAACTCGTTCATCTCCGCCGCCTCCTTCCAGGAGACGACCCGTGTCCTCACGGATGCGGCCGTCAACGGCAAGGCGGATACCCTCGATGGTCTCAAGGAGAACGTCATCGTCGGCCGCCTCATCCCGGCTGGCACGGGCGGAATGCTGCGTGACCTGCGCCGCATTGCGACCAAGCGCGATGACCTGATCGCCAAGGAGCGGGCCCGCGCAGAGGCTGACCAGGCCTTGGAAGGCCCGGGCGGTGATGACATGGGCACGCGCCGCCGTCGCCGCACGACGGAAGAAGCTGCCGAGTAGGAGGCAGTTCAATTGCCATCAAAGGAAAACGGCCGCCGGAAGGTGGCCGTTTTTTTGTGGGATGGTTTTATGGTGTTGACCCAGGATCAGGCCGCCGCCACACCGTGCGAGGTAAATCCGGCTCGACCGCATTTACGCCGCACTTGCCTCGAATCATGAGGCGGGACATCTTAAAGTCGGTGGGATTGTTCCCATCCAGACGGTGGGCGGGCGGAACCGGGGCACTCTACCGCAGGGGACGGTCAAATTTTTTGCATTTGGCCATTCTGGCCGTGTTGACCTTTACAGCGGAAGACTATAGGTTGCGCCAACTCTCACGGTTGGCTGTAGGCCTCGGGCTCGTTTCATAGCCCTGAGAATAGTCCTAAACGCTGCCGTCACCAAGCAGAGGACAATTCGGGACCATGACCGCGGCGCCTTCACGGGTGTGCGGTCCTCTGGCACGCGGAGCCGGCGCTCGAAAGAGCAGCTTGGCCCGGTAGGTTTTGGCGCACGTCGCGCAATGTTGCGTGACGCGACCGAGGTGGACAGGGCGAATGCCGACGATACAGCAATTGATCCGGAAGCCCCGCATTAGGCCGAAAGAGCGGAATAAGGTTCCGGCTATGGAGGCGTGCCCGCAGAAGCGTGGCGTCTGCACGCGCGTCTATACGACCACGCCGAAGAAGCCGAACTCGGCCCTCCGAAAAGTTGCGAAGATTCGGTTGACCAACGGCTTCGAGGTGATCGGCTACATCCCGGGTGAGGGGCACAACCTTCAGGAGCACTCCGTGGTGATGATCCGCGGTGGCCGCGTGAAGGACCTTCCGGGTGTGCGTTAGCACATCATCCGCGGCGTGCTCGATACCCAGGGCGTCGCGAACCGCAAGCAGCGTCGTTCGAAGTACGGCGCCAAGCGGCCCAAGTAGAGGTTTTGGCAGGCCGTGCGGCAGGCAATCGTGT
>JBKDZY010000662.1:0-4372 GCA_047971765.1 Hyphomicrobiaceae bacterium
CATGTGCGCTTGGTACCGCGCAGGGCTTTGTCTGCCATGGCTTCCTCGGTGTCGATTGGTGGACCGGTTGACCGCTCCGGATGCTTTGCTTCGGGTCAAATGCCAAATTTGACGGTGGGCGACGGGAGCGCCATTCCACCTGGATTCTCGATCTCTCCGAAACGTGAAAAGTGGGCTGCTATTGCACGCTCGTTGCAGCGTGTCAAAAGGGGCGTTTGCGGGATGGGGCCGCGCGGGTTGGTGGGCTGGTCCAAAGGTGCATTGACAGCGGTGGGCGACACCGGCTTCATGGCCCCCGGCCGCAGCCTGTTGGCGGTCGAAACAACCGATCACGCGGAAAGGCAACCCTGTGCACGATAGCCCCATGAAGCCGGTGTCTTCATCCCGTTCGGGCCCCCTTTCCGGACGTCTCAGCGTGCCGGGGGACAAGTCAATTTCGCACAGGGCCCTGATGTTTGGCGCGTTGGCGACGGGGGTGACCCGCATTACCGGCCTGCTGGAGGCGGAAGACGTTCTCAATACGGCGAAGGCCGTTGAAGCGCTGGGCTGCGGTGTCAAGCGCGATGGGAAGACCTGGGAGGTCCGCGGACGGGGTGTCGGCGGCCTGGTGCAGCCGGCCGGACCGCTTGATTTCGGCAATTCCGGGACCGGGTGCCGGTTGATGATGGGGGTGATCGCCGCCCATGACATCTCTGTGCGGCTGACGGGAGATGCATCGCTGTCGCGGCGTCCGATGCGCCGTGTTCTCAATCCGTTGCGGGAGATGGGGCTCAGCGTCGAGGGCGACCGGGAAACGCTGCCGTTGACCATCCGGGGCACCTCGAGCCTGCTGCCGATCGAGTACCTGATGCCGGTGCCGTCAGCGCAGGTCAAATCGGCGATCCTGTTGGCCGGGCTCGGCGCGACAGGCGAGACGACGGTCGTCGAACTCGAGGCGACGAGGGACCACACCGAACGGATGCTGCGGTATTTTGGCGCTGAGCTGAAAACGGGCGTGCGTGATGGACGTCCGACGGTGACGGTATCCGGTGATGCGGAGCTGGAAGGGCGGCCCGTGATGGTGCCGGGCGATCCGTCATCGGCTGCGTTCCTGGCAGCGGCGGCGGCGGTCGTGCAGGGGTCCGAGGTGACGGTGGAAGGGGTGCTGGTCAATCCGACCCGCACGGGGTTCTATACAACACTTCGCGAGATGGGGGCGGATGTCGCATTCGTCAACGAACGCCAGGAGAACGGTGAACCGATTGCGGATATCCGGGTGCGCCACAGCCGGTTGACAGGCGTTACCGTGCCACCGGGACGTGCGCCCTCGATGATCGATGAATATCCGGTGCTGGCGGCCGTTGCGGCCTTTGCCGATGGCGAAACGCGGATGGAAGGCCTGGCCGAACTCAAGGTCAAGGAAAGCGATCGGCTGGCTGCCACGGCGGCCGGCCTCCATGCCAATGGCATCGCGGCCAAGGTCGATGGTGATACGCTGGTGGTGGAGGGCTCGAAAGCGCCCGCTGGTGGCGGACAGGTGGTTACACATATGGATCACCGCATCGCGATGGCCTTCCTGATCCTGGGGCTTGGCACCGATCGCCCTGTGACAGTGGACGATACGACCTTCGTGGCGACAAGTTTCCCGGAATTCACCGGTCTGATGATGCGCGCGGGTGCGCAATTCAAGTGAATTGACAGGGCGTTGTCAGCGGTTGTGGCTTTCTGAACCGGAGCGGATAAAAAAGCGGGTGCGCCGGAACCTTTCGGTCTGGAAATTGTTTCGCCGCATCCTATATGTCAGGGTCAAAGCCAGAGCCATGTCTTCAACCTTTTAAATCTGGCGTGATGAGAGGGAGCGATGTACAAGTCATCCGTTAGAATTTCAGCGAAGATTTTTGCCATCCTGGCGATGCTGGCCGGAACGTCGGTCGTGATTGCGGATTTTGCCGAGGCACGCGGTGGGCGCGGTTTCAGTTTCGGTAGCCGTGGCAGCCGGACCTTCAATGCGCCGCCAGCCACGCGCACGGCGCCTCGGGCAGCCCAGCCGATCCAGAAGTCGATGGCGCAACCGGGCCGCACCAATACGTCGGCGGCGAACACCGCGACGGGCGCATCGAGGTGGGGTGGTTTCCGCGGGCTGCTGATGGGTGGCCTCATCGGCGCAGGGCTCATGAGCCTGTTCGGCATGGGTGGCGGGTTGGCTGCGTTCCTCGGCTTCGCGCTGCAGATGCTGTTGATTGCCGGCATCGTGATGCTGGTGGTCAGCTTCTTCCGGAACCGCAGCCAGGCCAATACGCCGGCCATGGCGCAGGCGGCGGCCAGTGCGCCGGGTGGTGCGCGTCCGGAGGCCAACACCAATGCCTATCGCGCGGCTGCGAGCGGGATGGGCACGGCGGCGCCTGAATTGCAGATTTCAGGCGATGACTACAATGCCTTCGAGCGCCTGCTGAAGGAGATCCAGCTTGCGTATGCCAATGCCGACATCAATGCGCTCGGCAGCCGTGTGACGCCAGAGGTGCTGTCGCAGTTTGCCCATGAGCTCGAGGACAACAAGCGCCGTGGCGTCAGCAACGACCTGAGCGAGCCGAAGCTGCTGCAGGGTGATCTGGCCGAGGCATGGCGCGAGAACCGGGACGAGTACGCGACGGTGGCCCTGCGCTACGAGATCATCGATGCGCTGGTCGACAAGAAGACCAATTCGGTGATCGAGGGTTCGACGACCGAACCCCAGGAGGTGACCGAGCTGTGGACGTTCCAGCGCCCGGCAAACGGACGTCCCGACCAGTGGGAGTTGTCGGCGATCCAGCAGGCCTAGTATCCCGAAGGCTCGCCTGTCCCATATGATGGAAGAGGCATGATGAACCCCGCCAAATGGCGGGGTTCATATTTTTTGCAGAGATTGGGCAAATTGGCCTGTCATAGGGCTTGTTCGGTTCACAGCACTCTGCTAGTGAACCGGCCTGCCCTGATGTTGCGGTCGTGGCGGAATTGGTAGACGCACCAGCTTGAGGGGTTGGCGCCGCAAGGCGTGGAGGTTCGAGTCCTCTCGACCGCACCAAACGATCAATGGTCGTTGAAGCATAATAAAAAATCTAAATCAGCACTTTGTGGTTCGCTCGCTGCACGAGAATGAAGCGTGTGGGTGAGGTGGGTTGCCTTCAAAGTGCTCCTATTTGAGCCGTTGACGCTGGGGGGCTGCTGGCAGCCTCCTAGCACATCCGCTCTAGCCGGCATCGCTCCGGCTTGCTTTCTCTCCCGGACTGCACTGGGTTAAAGGCCCGGTTGTGCGCGGGCGCGGCTCTTGTTGCCTGAGCCGCAGTCGCGGCCCGAGCGCTTCTGGCCAAAGCACTTGAAGACGACGGTTGCTGACAAGGCGCTCTCCGAAACGATCAACGGGCTCTACAAAGCTGAGGTCATCTGGCGCAAGGGGCTGTGGCGATCATCCGAAGCCGTCAGGTTCGGATGATCGCGTGGGGCGACTGGTTCCACAACCGCGGGAATTTCCGAGGCCGCGCGGCAATTGCGCGCGGGCAGAGGCCGAAGCCGCCCACTATGCAATCCTGGAAGGAACCTGCCAAAGTTGGCGACTGCTCAAACAAAATCGCCTCCCACAAGCCTGGGGCGGTTCAAGGGGCACGGATCGTTGCATTTCGTCTGTAAACATTGTTGCTGCTGCACGAGCGCGTCAAAGCGTTGTGGCTGGCAATATCCAAAGGGGATCACGCTATTTCTGGCCGGGGCATCGCCAATGCCCCATGACATGGAGGAAGAGAAGTGCTTCGACTAAGACAATGTGGTCGTCGTCTCGTTGCCGGTGTTCTCGGTACAGCATGTCTTGTGACGCTTGGGGGCCTCCCCGATGCATTGGCCCAGGATAAAAAGCCCAACATCGTCATCATCTGGGGTGACGATATCGGCCAGTCGGACAGTAGCGCCTATTCGCACGGTCTGATGGGGTTCAAGACGCCCAACATTGATCGGGTGGCCAAGGAAGGCATGATGTTCACCGACTATTACGGTGAGCAGAGCTGCACGGCCGGCCGTGCCTCGTTCATCACCGGGCAGTCGGGCCTGCGCACTGGAATGACAAAGGTTGGCTTGCCCGGTGCCACGCTGGGGCTGCAAAAGGAAGATCCAACCATTGCTGAGATGCTGAAGCCTCTCGGCTATGCAACCGGCCAGTTTGGCAAGAACCATCTCGGCGACCGCAACGAGTTCCTGCCGACCGTGCATGGTTTCGACGAGTTCTTCGGCAACCTGTATCACCTCAACACGCATACCGAGATGGAGGACATCGACTATCCGGCCGATAACCCGCAGTTCCTCGATGTCTTCGGCCCGCGCGGCGTGATCCACAGCTTCGCAACGGAGATCGACGACCCGGCCGAGG
>JBKDZY010000663.1:0-6060 GCA_047971765.1 Hyphomicrobiaceae bacterium
CGGCGACATTGCACAGCCCGGCCTCGATCGCGGCCTGGGCCTGGGCGACGTGGTACTCGAAAGACGATCCGCCGATGATGGTGCTGCCAATGAAGGGAGGGTCGATGCCGAGGTATTCGCACAGCGATAGCGCGGACGTCCGGGCCTGGGTGGTGGCGGAGAAGACGCCGTCAACATCACCGAGGCCGAGGCCACAATCCTCAAGGGCGCGGGTGATGCCCTGCGCCATGAGGTCGATCGGGCTGAGACCTTCCGTGACTTGTCCGAGGTCCGATTCGGCGACACCGACGATGGCGACGCTGCCGCGTTTCGAGGTGCCGGTGGGCTTTCTGGCTGCCAGGGGGCGGGCAATGGTGAACGGCCTGGCCGATGCAGCCTGCGCCTCGGGGATGGGGGCGAAGACCGGGATCGAGGGTTCGTCACCACCCGGGGAGTGCACGCGGAACTGGACGCGCATGCCGATCTTCACGTCATCGGATGTGATGTCCTCGACGCGGCTCATCATCCGGAAGCCTTCGTCGCAATCAATAAGGGCGACGTTGAACGGCTCGCCCTTGACGGGATGGACGGTGGTCGTCGAATGGACGGTGCCCTTGCCGCTTGCGACTCGCCATTCGAGCTTCGTCGAACCGGAGTACGGGCAGACGAGGCGTGGAAAAAACACGGCGCGCTGGGCCTCGGGGCTCCACTGGTAGGCCAACTCCCCTTTCTGCAAATGCGATTGGTAAATGGTGTTCGGGGAGGTCTCGAGCTTGGTCATGACAGGGTTCCGTGGTGCAAATTGGTGTGCGGGCTATCGGTTGTGTGACTTTCGGCGGAAAGCATAGGGGCTGGCCGGCAACCTATCCAGTGGACATGTTTTCGGGGTGTGCCGTGGCGCGCTGCCTGCGACGCCATGGGTGGCCAATCGTCCTAATGCCTTGCGCAGGGATGCGGCGCGCGCCATAACGCGGCCCGCGCACCTTGAGGAATGAGAACAATGATTGAGCTCCGCCAACGCGTGTTTTCCGGTATGCAGCCCACGGGCAGCCTGCATCTTGGCAACTACCTGGGGGCGCTGGTCAACTGGGTCGGGATGCAGGACACGCACGAGTGCGTCTATTGCGTCGTCGATATGCACGCCATCACGGCGGAGTGGCTGGACCCCGAGGAGCTGAGGCGTTCCATTCGGCGGGCGGCGGCGGCCTATATCGCGTCCGGTATCGATCCGAAGAAGAGCATCCTGTTCAATCAGAGCCAGGTCCAGGAGCATGCCGAGCTCGCCTGGGTGTTCAACTGCGTTGCCCGCCTCGGGTGGCTCAATCGCATGACGCAGTTCAAGGAAAAGGCGGGCAAGGACCGTGAGAACGCGTCCGTCGGGCTCTTCGCCTATCCCAACCTGATGGCTGCGGACATCCTGGTCTACCGGGGAACCCATGTGCCGGTCGGCGAGGACCAGAAACAGCACCTGGAGCTGGCTCGGGACATCGCGCAGAAATTCAACAACGACTGGCGGGAGTCGATCGAGGCCAAGGGCTATGCCGACGGGCAGTTCTTCCCGTTGTGCGAGCCGATCATCCTCGGTCCGGCGACCCGGGTCATGAGCCTGCGCGATGGCAGCAAGAAAATGTCGAAATCGGACCCCTCCGACCTGTCGCGCATAAACCTGACCGACGAGGCCGATGTCATCGCGCGCAAGATCCAGAGGGCAAAGACGGATCCTGATGCGCTGCCGAGCGAGATCAAGGGTCTGGAAGGCCGGCCCGAGGCCGACAACCTGACCGGCATCTATGCCGCCTTGGCGGGAATTTCTCAGGAAGCGACCCTGGCGCAGTTCGGTGGCGGCCAGTTCTCGGTGTTCAAGAAGGCGCTGGCCGACGTCGCGGTGGCCAAGCTGTCGCCTGTGACGAGCGAGATGAACCGGCTCGAGAAGGATCCCGCAGAGATGGATCGTCTGCTTGCTGACGGGGCAGAGCGGGCGCGGGCGCTGGCGCGGCCGATCATGGATGAAGTCAAGGATATCATCGGCTTCGTCAGGGGTTCGCGATAATTATGTAAGTATTTGTATTCGTGTTTTTAATTTCCATTTCCCGCTTTGCGAGAGGTGGTGCTTGTCGTTAACCGAATGTCGTGGCAACATCCCATCATGGTCAAGCAGAGACGAGTTTTCGAGCAGGGACACCGCCGGAAGTATCTGGTGATCGTCGACGAGTCGCCGGAAGTGGAGAGTGCCCTGTTTTTCGCTGCCAGCCGTGTCGAGCATACGGGGGGCGTGATCTGCATGCTGTATGTGATCGAACCCACGGATTTCACACAGTGGGCCGGCGTTAAGGATATGCAGATCGAGGAAGAGACGGCCAAGGCCAAGGCGTTGTTCCGTCTCAACCGTCGCAAGCTCGACAAGATCGAGGCGTTCGAGACGATTCCGACCGAGGAAGTGATCCTGTCCGGCAAGCGGCCGGAGGAAATGCTGGCCCTGATTGACCAGGACGAGGATATTGCCATCCTGATCCTCGGCGCATCGACAGATACGCGGGGGCCGGGGCCGCTGGTGTCGTCGCTTGCAACCGGCAAGCTCGCCGGCTCGTTCCCGATCCCGATCGTCATCGTGCCAGGCAATCTCAGCCTCAAGGACCTGCAGGCAATGGCCTGATGCGAGGGTGCTCGGGCCGAGGCGGGAATTGCCGTTCCGGGTGAGCGGTTTGTGCGTGCGTTGGCAAAAGCCTGAGTGCAGCACTCGACTTTTGACGTCCTGCCTCCCATGTACTAGAAGATTTCCCATCGAAGGACCTGTTTCCGGTGCGTGGTGCTCTTGGGCGGGTCGCAGTGTTGGCGCTGGATCAGAGCGCACAGAGAGAAGAGGCGGCGATGTTTATCCAAACCGAGGCGACGCCCAATCCGGCGACCGTAAAGTTCATTCCGGGAAAGTCGGTTCTGGGTGATGGAACGGTGGACTACCGGTCTCCGCAGGAGGCCGCGCTGTCGCCTCTGGCAAGCAGACTTTTCGAGATCGACGGTGTCGAGGGTGTGTTCCTGGGCGCCGATTTCATCTCCGTGACCAAGGGGCCGGGTGAGTGGCAGCACCTGAAGCCGGCGGTGCTCGGGGCGATCATGGAGCACTATCTGTCGGGCGCACCGGTGCTGGATGGCGACGAGCCTGCCAGCGGCGATATGCTCGAGGATTACGCCGAAGAGGACGAAGAGACGGTCGCCATCATCAAGGACCTGATCGAAACCCGGGTTCGCCCGTCGGTTGCCAATGACGGCGGCGATATTGTCTTCCGTGGATTCCGTGACGGCGTGGTGTTCCTCAACATGCGCGGCGCCTGTGCGGGCTGTCCGTCATCGACGGCGACGCTGCAGGGCGGGATCGAACGGCTGCTCAGGCATTTCTGCCCGGAAGTCGAGGAAGTCCGGGCTGTTTGACGACATGCTGACACTTGCGGAATGAATCCGACCCTGCTCTTCATTGGGCAGGGTCAATTCGTTATCTCGTGCTTTTCCCGCCACGTTCCCCTTTCAGGAGTTTCCATATGACCGACAGGCTTGGCGCCGATGCCCTCGACCAGCTTTTTCATGCCGCCCGCACGCACAATGCCTGGCAGAAGAAGGATGTTCCCGATGCCGTGTTGAAAGAACTGGTGGACATGATGAAAATGGCGCCGACCAGCGCCAACTGTCAGCCGGTGCGCATCCGCTTCATCAAATCCGATGCCGCCAAGCAGCGGCTCAGCCCGTTCCTGTCGTCGGGGAACCGGGACAAGACCATGGCGGCGCCAGTCTGTGCGATCATCGGCCACGATCTCAAATTCTATGAGCATCTGCCGCGCCTTTTCCCGCACAACCAGGATGCCAAGAACTGGTTCTCCAGCAGTCCGGCCATGGCCGAGACGACGGCATTCCGCAATGGCACGCTGCAAGGCGCCTATTTCATGATGGCTGCACGGGCGCTGGGCCTGGATGTGGGGGCCATGTCCGGGTTCGATAACGCCGGGGTCGACAAGGCGTTCTTTCCCGACGGCCAGATCAAGTCGAACTTTCTGTGCAACCTCGGCTATGGCGATCCGGCAGGACTGTTCGACCGGTCGCCGCGTCCGTCGTTCGACGATCTGGCGGAAATCCTGTAACAGGGACCCTAGGGCTGGCGTTCATGCGGTCATCGGGAGTGGTTGTGCTCCGGACCGGTGAAGCGGGTTTGATGTCCGGCCGATCGCTCCAGGTCAAGGCGCAGATGCGAATTCTGGCTCTCGATACCGCGCTTGCGTATCTCTCCGTCGCCTGTCTCGAGGCGGGCCCCTCCGGTGACGCGCTCCTCGTCCAGGAGCGTGTTGGCGCGTCCGGCGCCCATGCCGAGCGACTGATGCCCCTGATCCAGGAGGTCCTGGACCGGGCCCATCTCGCCTTCGCCGACATCGACCGGCTGGCGGTCACGCTGGGGCCTGGAACGTTCACCGGCGTGCGCACGGGGATTGCCGCCGCGCGTGGGTTCCGGCTCGCGTGCGGTGTCGAAGTGGTCGGCACCACAAGTCTCGCGGTCATGGCGGAGCAGGCGTTTCGCGAGATCGGAGGCGAACTCGGAGGGCGGGCCCTGCTGGTCACCAGCGATGCCCGCCGCGGTCGGATCTATGCCGAGCTGTTCGGAACCGGGAGCAGTGATCCGCTCTCTGGTCCCGCCGAACTCGGAGCCCCGGATATTCAGGCCTTCTGCCAGGGAAGGCCGGTGCTGGCGGTTGGGAGCGGAATTGCGGTGCCTGACATCCGCGCGGCGCTGGACCAGTCCGGCTGCGTTGTGCGGGATGACCTTGCGCAGATCGTGCCGATGGCGGAGGATCTGGCGCGGATGGCGAAGCATCTGGCCCCGCTCGACGTCATCGTGCCACTCTATATCCGCCCGCCCGATGCAAAGCCCCCAACGTCCCACGCCATTGCGAGGCAGTCATGAGTTTCAAATCCGATGGCGGCGAGGGGGCTCACTCACAGCCGCTGCCAGCGTTTGATCAACGGCTCTTGAGCCTTCTCTGGGCGCTGGAGCATCACGCGGGGGTGATAGCCCGTCTCCATGGCACGCTGTTTCCAGAGGCCTGGGATCAGGAGGCCGTGGCCAAGCTGTTGAACCATCCTGGCTCGATCGCGTTGCTGGCGGCGCAGGGTGGCGAGAGCGCGATCGGCGGGTTCGCGTTGGCGCAGGTTGCGGCCGATGAGGCGGAAATCCTGACCATCGGCGTTGCGCCGGAGTGGCGGCGCAAGGGCGTGGCCCGGCGGCTTGTCGATGGGATTGTGAGAGCTGCGCAACGGTCTGGCGCGAACACCTTGTTCCTCGAGGTGGCGGACGGCAATGCGGCGGCCCGCGGGTTATATGAAGCACTGGGGTTCCAGGAAGTTGGCCGGCGCAAGGGCTATTACCAGCCGCAGAACGGGCCGGCGGAGGATGCCATCGTGATGCGCAAGGCGCTGGGCTGATCCTGCCCGAGGCCGGGTCTGCCATCCGTTCGGCGGTGTCCTGCGGGTGGTGTGCGGACGATCCGGGTCAAAGCGCGGCAAGCAGGCCCAGGCCAACGATCACCGCCAGGGACATGGCGGTTGAAATGTTGATCCGGACATCTCCCACCTGGCGGCGCTTCTGGGCGCGCCTGCGGCGTTTCTCATTTCTCTTGACCGATGGCGTCGTGGTTGGCGCTGGCCGGACCTCTCCGGATCGGAGCCAGGCCCAGGCAAAGCGCAGGAATGCCCCGGTTCTGGCGACGAATTCCTGGGGGGCGCGGCGCCAGCCATACTTCATCGTGAAAACAGCCAGGATGATGACTGCGATCTGGGCGAGTGTGGAAACCCATCCACCGAGGAGAAACCAGACGATCGACCACAGAAGGCCGAGAAAGCTGGTGATCAGCCAGAAGATCCACGTGAGGATGCCCATTGCTGTCTTCCCTCATCCTTCCGAGGTCTGGTTCTGGCTTCAAGAGACATTCCCGCGCGGGCGCGGCTTAGATGCGCCGGGATGCAGTCGCGGCCTGAGCGTTTCCACCTCAATCGGAAACGCTATATAGTGCCGCCCGACTCCGCACCACCAGCCGCTTCCGAAGG
>JBKDZY010000664.1:0-3406 GCA_047971765.1 Hyphomicrobiaceae bacterium
TCCCGTCATCGAAGGTGATGCCACACCAGCCAGGCCATAGCCCGCACACAAGCAGCGACAGCCGCCTCACCCCGGCGGCAGCGCATCCTCCACCAGACGCCCGAACAGGATCATTTCCGGGCTTGTCACCCGGTAGCCGGCAATCATCCGGCGCAAATGCGCAGCCTCCGGACCATTGCTTGCCGGTCCCCCATCCGACCAGGCCACCTGCGGCGCGACCTCCGCCACGATGATCCGCGTCCCGGCCAGAAGCCGCTCCGCTGCCGCACTCTTCTCGGAACTGTTGAACTTCTGGCCGAGTTCCACCGCCAGATGCGCCAACAGGCCTGGCCAGTGCGCCAGCATCCGGTAGAGCCCCGGCACGAACGCCGTTTCTCCGGTCCCCGAGCGGAAAAGCTGCAGCACATCCCGCTCCGGATTGGCAAGCTCGGCCGCATCGACCATCGCGGGCGGTGAGGGCAGCAGCGCCGGCGGCATCCAGGCGCCCTCACGCCCCACCGCATCAGCGCCTGCCTCGCCCGCTGCCACCCCACCCGCCAGCTCCGTACCGGCGAGGAGGACATCCGCGATCAGCCCGCCAAACACCATGTTGACCGGCGCAACCCGCGTGAAACTCTGCGCGACCCCTTTGATTTGAGCGATCTCCACCGCTCCGATCCCCCAATAGGCCAAAACCTCCCGCGGAATGGGCGTCAACGGCGCGAGGCTTTCCCGCCGTGCCGCGGCCCATGCCAGGTCCTGCGCCTGCCCGCTGCGAAACACCGGCGCAACGCTCTTCCACGCCCACTCGAGAACCCCGGGCCGGGTCGCCAGATGACGATGGATCGAGGACACGTATGGCGTCGCATAGAGCTGGCGGATCTCCGCAAAAATCTCGGCGATCTCGCCTGTCGCGTCGGCTTCGGGCAACTCCGTCAACATGGCACTGCTCCCTTCGCATTTACGATCCGCGCACGCCGATAAGCTCTGGCCGATACTCGAAATGCATGGTGTCGAAATGGTGCCAACGGCCACCCCAGATGAACCCGTGCCGCTCGAAAATCTCCACGATCTCCACCGGAATGCTGTTCCGCCAGGAAAGAGCCGCGCTCTTGCCTTTCCTGGCCCAGCGCCAATAGTCCGAATGCTTGATCGCAATATCAATCGCAATCCCGTAACTGTGCGCACTGGGCGACCGGGTCCCCGCGATCACACGGCAGTTATAGGTCCCCGCCGACGGGACCAGGAAGCGGTCGAACTTCGCCGGAAGCCGGTCCAGTTCCCGGCTGACCTCCGCCAGACGCCCCGCCACACCGTTGACCTTGGTGACCTTGAGCCGCTGTCCCGCTTTTTTCGGCAGCCAGATCACGGTCACAAGGTGCCTCTCGACGCCACCTGTGCGGCAATCGCCATACATGCGCTTGAAAAAGTCATCGTTGCGCGCCCGGCCCGGATCGGCTGCCCCGACGGGCGCAGCAAGTCGCGCACCGGCAGGATAGGTCCAACGGAACATGTCCTTGATATCGGCAGAGGCGATCGCCTCCGCATCGCTCTTGCCCGTCCGGCCGTCGTCGATCGGCTGGAGAAATCCGTCCACCCACTGGAGATCAAGCCCCTTCCGCCCCGCAATCCAGGCTGGGTAGGCCGCCTTCAGACGCGCGGCAATCCAATCGAGCCGCACCTCGTCGCCAGCCCGACCCGCAGAAGTCGGGACAACAAGCAGGATGCCTGCGAGAAAACCACCCATTGCACGCCCGGTCAGCATCGCCAGACCGGCTCGATGACAACGCACCACGCCCCCTCCCCGATACAGATGATTTAGGGCCACAAGTGCGGCAAAGCTGCAGGTTGCACTCAAGCTATGCTTTACCTATGGGCCTGCCATCCCTACAATGCATGCCAAGTCACATCCAGCCGATGGCCTGTTGCGCCGCCTTCGTCACCCCTCGTGACGGGACAATTGCCAGGTCCTGGAGAACTGCATGGCGGGAATATCAGGCCGCGACACCCGAGATTGCAAGTCGCGAACGGCAGAAAGCGATGACGACCAGTTCCAGAATGGCCGCCGAAGGGCTCTGCCCACTTATGGCGCACTCGATCTGGGCACCAACAATTGCCGGCTTCTGGTCGCCCGGCCATCGCGGCGCGGCTTCATGGTGGTCGATGCTTTTTCCCGCATCATCAGGCTGGGTGAAGGCGTTTCGCAAACCGGCCGCCTGTCCGATCAGGCCATGTCCCGCACACTGGACGCCTTGCGCGTATGCTCCACCAAGCTCGCGCGGTCCCAGGTCACGCGCGCACGGCTCGTTGCCACCGAAGCCTGTCGAATTGCTGACAATGGTCCCGAATTTCTTGGACAGATTCGCTCGGAACTTGGCCTCAACATCGAGCTGCTGACGCCCGAGGCCGAAGCCAAGCTGGCCGTCGCCGGCTGTGCGGCCCTCCTCGACAGCCGCTCGGACCTCGCCCTTGTCTTCGACATCGGCGGCGGCTCGTCAGAACTCATCTGGCTCGACCTCGGCAACAAGGGAAGCGCCAGTCGTCGCGCGATCGCCGACCGCATCGAGGCACAGAACTGCATCACCGCCTGGGCATCCCTGCCGGTCGGTGTGGTGACGTTGGCCGAGCGCTTTGGGGGCAGGCAGGTCACGAGCGAGGATTTCGAGGCGATGGTGCAGCATGTGCATGAGCTGTTGGCGCCATTCGAGGCCCGCTACAAGTTCCGTGACCGCATGGTTGACCGGCCGGCCCACATGCTCGGCACGTCGGGCACCGTCACCACGGTTGCGGGCATCCACCTGGGCCTCAAGCGTTATGACCGCTCGCGCGTAGACGGATGCTGGATGCAGACCTCCGATGCCCGCCAGGTGACCCAGCGCCTCATTTCGTGCTCCTACCAGGAGCGGATCGCCGAACCCTGCATCGGACGTGACCGCGCCGACCTTGTGCTTGCCGGCTGCGCAATCCTGGAAGCCATGCTGCGCATGTGGCCGTGCGAAACCTTGCGGGTTGCCGACCGTGGACTGCGGGAAGGTATTCTGGCATCCCTGATGGCCGAGGACGGGCACCCGCGCCCTCCGCGCCGCGGCCAACAGCAGACCAGGTCCCCCGGATGACGACCGGCAGTAATCACAGCGGAGGCAAGGGCCCCCGGAAAAGCAGCAGGGCAACATCGGCCCAGCGCGGCTTCGGTGGCACCCGTCATATCGGCGAACGGTTGAAATCGGCCCGCACCCGCACCGCGTCCTCCCAGCGCTGGCTGGAACGACAGCTCAACGATCCCTACGTGGCAGCCGCCAAACGCGAAGGCTGGCGGTCCCGGGCCGCCTTCAAGCTGATCGAGATCGACGACAAGCACCGTTTCCTCAAGCCCGGAGGCGCCGTCGTCGATCTTGGCGCGGCCCCCGGCGGCTGGTCGCAGGTGTCC
>JBKDZY010000665.1:0-6227 GCA_047971765.1 Hyphomicrobiaceae bacterium
CAAGCCGGTGCGCATCGGCGTCAACTGGGGGTCTCTCGACCAGGAATTGCTGACGCACCTGATGGACGAGAACGCCAGGTCGGAGACCCCGCGGCCCGCGCGCGCCATCATGCACGAGGCCATTGTCCAGTCGGCGATCCGATCGGCACAGCGCGCCGAGGAAATGGGCCTTGGGGCTGACCGTATCGTGCTGTCGGCCAAGGTCTCCGCTGTGCAGGATCTCGTTGCCGTCAACACCATGCTGGCGGCCCGGTGCGGCTATGCGCTCCATCTGGGTCTCACCGAGGCCGGCATGGGGTCGAAAGGTATCGTGGCGTCGTCTGCTGCCATGGGGATCGTGCTGCAGCAGGGCATCGGCGATACCATCCGCTACTCGCTGACACCCGAGCCGGGGGGAGACCGCACGCTCGAGGTGCGCGCCGCCCAGGAGCTGCTCCAGACGATGGGCCTGCGCTCGTTCATGCCGGTGGTCACGGCCTGCCCCGGATGTGGGCGCACCACGTCGTCGGTGTTCCAGGAACTGGCGCGCGATGTCCAGGATATGATCCGCGACCGGATGCCGGAGTGGCGGCAGGCCTATCCGGGCGTGGAAACCCTGAACTTTGCGGTCATGGGATGCATCGTGAATGGTCCGGGCGAATCGAAACATGCCGACATCGGCATTTCCCTGCCCGGAACCGGCGAGCAGCCCGCAGCACCCGTTTTCATCGACGGCAAGAAGGCCATGACCTTGCGCGGGGCGAATATTGCCAGCGACTTCAAGAGTATCGTCGAGGAGTACATCGAGAAGCGGTTCGGCGCCCAGGCGAAGGAACGGGCCTGAAGTTTAGGTCCGACAATCCGCATCCGCCGGTCTCGCGCCCGGAAGTCTGGCAGTGTCCATCCGACTACGGATGACGTCCCCCAACTGAACGTGTCAGCATGTGTCCCAACCTGAGGAGACATGCATGCAGTTTCGATTGACAGATGAGCAGCGGGAAATGGTGCTGGCGGTCCGTGCCGTCACGCAGGAACGCATCAAGCCGCGCGCAGGCCGCTGGATGGATGGCACCTATCCGCACGAGAATTTTCGGGATCTGGCAGGGATCGGCGTACTGGGCATGGCCGGTCCGGAAGCCTCTGGCGGCACGGACCTGCCCGTGTTCGAGACGGCTCTGGTCGTCGAGGAGGTGGCCAAGGCCTGTTACGTCACTGCCATCGCCCTGATTGGCATGGTCGGCGTCCAGACCCGCATCATCAGCTCGTTCGCGCCGGAGAACCTGAAACGGCGCATTCTCCCGGGCGTTGCCACCGGCGAGACCATCCTGGCCATCTGCATGACGGAGCCCCATGCCGGGACCGATGTCGGCAACTACCGGACCAATACGACCATCAAGGGCGACAAGATCGTCCTCAAGGGCGCCAAGACACTGATCAGCCGCGTCGATGAGGCCGATTGGTTCGTCGTCTTCACACGGATCGAGGGCAAGCCCGGCCGCGATGGCATCGGCTGCGTGCTGCTCGAGCGCGGAACGCCGGGCTTCAACGTTCTGTCGCGGTTCCACACGATGGGGGGCGAGAACCTGGCGGAAATCTCGTTCGATAACTGTGAGGTTCCGCTCGAGAACCTGATTCTCCGTGAAAACGGCTTCAAGAAGCTGATCAACGCCTTCAATACCCAGCGGTGCCTGAACCCGTCGATCTCGCTGGGGCTGGCGGAAGGGGCGTTCGAGGAGGCCGTCCGTTATGCGCGCGAACGCTCCGCTTTCGGCCGTCCCATCGCCAATTTTCAGGGTATGCGCTGGAAACTCGCCGAGATGTACCGGGATATCGAGGTTGGCCGCGCCATGCTCTATCGCGCCTGTGCCACGGCCAACCCGTTTCCGGACCCGCAGGAGGCCGCCACCGCCAAGATGTACGTCAACGAGATGGCCATCCGCGTGACCAGCGAAGCCCTCCAGGTCCATGGCGGCTACGGGTTTACCGATGATTGTCCGGTCCAGCGGCTCTACCGTGGCGCACGCTACGGAACGCTCGGCGGCGGCACCACCGAGACACTCAAGGAACTGGTCGGCAAGCGCATTGTCGCCGATTTTCCTGAAACAGATGGGTTCCTCGGCCTCGGAACGTTCTGAAATCGTTGCTGATATACAACTTGGGGTGTGTCCGGCACCGTCCTTCACCGGCAAAGAGGGAGGGTGCCGGACGATCTGTTTTGTGGCAATGGCGCAACATGACCAAAACAACACAACCATAAAACAAACGTTAGCGCGGCTTTAACTGCTGTTGAAGGAGACTTGAGTTTGCCAAGATCAAGGTTCATGTAGTTGGCAAATCGGCGTGAGGGCGTAAAGCCGTAGGATTCAAGGATTATGAAACGCTTGAAGTGGATGTTGGCCGCATTTGCAGTAATCGCACTGAGCACGGCTACACAGGCGTTCCAGGAGACGAAGGGCGGAGTTGCTCAAGAGCAACAAGAGGCCGCCCCGTCAGCGCAGATCGTGGGACCGGCCAAGGGGCTGGATCTCAGCAATACGGGTGTGTCTGTCGCGGAGCCGGGTGGCGTCGAAGTGCGCATTCCGGGCCTGGGCAAGCTGGGTGTTCTTCCGAAATTCGATTTCGGTCTGGAGCTTCTGTACGGCCTCAACGAATCGAAGACCCTGGACAGCCAGCAGCCCTTTTCCAATTCGGAAGAGGACGACGTTCAGATCCGCGGGTCGATCAAGCACAGGTTCTGATCGGCCAGTCATGACTGAAGCGAGGCGCGGGCAATCGCGCCTTTTTTGCGTTTCATGGCGGAGCTGGAATGTGGGATTCATGCCGCTGAGGCTGCCATTTCGGCAGCAAGTGTCGACTATGGTCGGTTAACCAAAGCCTTTGATATAACGAGAAATTTATTCAAACGCTAATGTTTGTGGCCGAGGCTTCGCTCTCCACTGCCGCCCCATCGTGGGGCAGGCGCCGATCCGCGTATATGCCGTAGGGGGGCGAGGTGATGTCGAAAGTCCTTGCTGCCGCTGCACTGCTGGTCGTGGCGATCACGGGGTGTCTGGCCGCGGAAAAGAAGGCGAAGCCGGCCGACTTGCGCGAGAAGATCGCCGGGCGAACGGTCATCATCAACACGTCCATCGGCGATATTCCGGTCGTCTACCATCCCAATGGTGCGATCTCGGGAAAATTGACCACCATGCAGGCCATGGCGACCGGCCCGAAGGTCGACAAGGGCCAGTGGTGGGTGGATGGCGACAGGCTCTGCCAGAAATGGCGCAACTGGCTGCGCGGCGAGCGCCATTGTTTCCGGTTGCAGTTTTCCGGCAAGACCATCCATTGGGCCAGCGATACCGGCACCAAGGGCACTGCCCGCCTCGCCAGCTATTGAAAGCTCCGGCACCCGCCTCCGTGAGATCCCGCTTTCCCCGCTGACAATCCCCGCTCTCGCACTTGGCACGGGAGTGCCAGGAGGCATAGCATTCCGGTCGGGCCATTTTTCAATCGACGAGCCGCGGGACGCACACGCCATGAGCCGAGAACTGCATCTCAACTTGTTCATCCAGGGCAGGGGACATCACGAGGCTGCCTGGCGCCACCCGCGCGCGGCGCAGTACCCGCTGACGGATATCGCGTATTTCCAGGATATTGCGCAGCGGGCGGAAAAGGCCTGCTTCGATTCGATCTTTCTGGCCGACCAGTTGACAGTGCCCGACGACGTCGCCAAGGCGGGGCGCATCTGGCTCGAACCGGTCATGATCCTGCCCGCCCTTGCCGTCAGCACGCAACGCATAGGTTTGATCGCTACCGCATCATCGACGCATTTCGAGCCGTTCAACCTTGCACGCCACTTTGCAACCATCGACCACATGAGCAACGGTCGCGCCGCCTGGAATATCGTGACATCCTACGCGACGGCGGCCTCGGCGAATTTCAATGACAAGGGGCAGATCTCACATCAGGAGCGCTACGAGATCGCGGACGAATTCGTGACCGTCTGCAAGGCGCTGTGGGATAGCTGGGCCGATGGCGCCGTGATCGATAATCGCGAGACCGGCCAGTACGCACATGCCGACCGGATCCGCCGCATCGACCATCATGGCCGCTACTTCAACGTTGCCGGTCCCCTGAACGTGCCCCGAAGTCCCCAGGGGCGCCCGGTGCTGGTGCAGGCCGGGTCGTCGGACACCGGGCGCGGTTTTGCAGCCCGACATGCCGAGGCTGTCTTCACCGCTCATATGGAGAAGGTGACGGCGAAGGCCTTCTATGCCGATCTCAAGCAGCGGGCCGTGGCCGCCGGCCGCAAGGAAGACCAGGTTCTCATCCTGCCGGGGCTTTCGCCGATGATCGGCTCGACCGAGGCCGAGGCGAGGCGCCTGTATCTCGAACTGGGCGCACTCGCGGACGTGGACGTGGGCCTGAAGCGCCTGACCGCCCGCTTCATGGGGCATGATTTCTCGCACCTGTCTCTCGACCAGCCCTTGCAGGTGGAGGATTTCCCCGATCCCGCGACCATAGAAGGTGGCCGCAGCCGCACGGAGGTGATTATCGGTGTCGTCCGCCGCGAGCATCCAACGATGCGCCAGTTGCTGGCACGGCTGGCCAGCGCGCGCGGCCACTTCACCATGGCCGGCACGCCGGAGCAGGTCGCGGACGTCATCCAGGACTGGTATGAGGATGGCGCGGCCGACGGCTTCAACATCATGCCGCCCGTTCTGCCATGGATGCAGGACGTCTTCGCGGCCGAGGTGATCCCGATCCTGCAGAAGCGCGGCTTGTTCCGAACCGCCTACAAGGGCACCACCCTGCGCGAACACTACGGCCTCGAACGGCCCGACGGCGGCTGGTGATCGTCCAACGCGGCCCGCATCAGACCTTGTCGACGAAACTGGCCACCACCCGCTTGGTGTCGCCGGCATCGAAGTCGATGGTGAGTTTCTCGCCCTCGACATGGGAAACCGTGCCTTCGCCGAACTTGCGGTGAAGGACCCGGTCCCCCTTGACGATGCCGTGGCTGGCCGCCGTCGAAGACGCGATCACCCGCCCCTCGATCGTCATCGGTCCGGATGACCGCCGGACCCCGCCACTGCGTCCTGAATGCTGGCCGAATCCGCTGCGGCCGCCAGCCGGGCCGCCATTGGCCGCGCTGTGGGCCTGCCCGCGTTGCCAGCCGGGAGTCGAATAGCTTGACCGGAATGAACCCGCGCCATCGTCGAAGCGGCTGGCGCCATAGGGATTGGCCTGCCCAAGGCCTGCGTAGGCACGACCGAACGGGCTTTTTGCCTCAAGCACCTCGACGTGTTCTTCGGGCAGTTCGTCGATGAAACGGGACGGTACAGCCGACTGGTAGAGGCCGCGCGTCCGGCGGTTCAGGGCAAAGGAGACGTGGGCATGTTTGCGCGCCCGCGTCAGCCCCACATAGGCGAGGCGCCGCTCCTCTTCGAGGCCTTGCAGGCCCTGCTCGTCCAGTGAGCGCTGGTGCGGGAAAAGGCCCTCCTCCCACCCAGGTAGGAACACCGTGTCGAACTCCAGCCCCTTGGCGGCGTGGAGCGTCATGATCGACACCCGCTCGCCATCGTCGGCCTGCTCGGTATCCATGACCAGCGAAACATGCTCCAGGAACCCGGCCAACGTCTCGAAGGCATCCATGAAGCGCACGAGTTCCTTCAGGTTCTCGAGCCGGGCCTGGGCCTGCGGGCTCTTGTCGTTCTGCCACATGGCAGTATAGCCGGACTCGTCGAGAATGAGCTCGGCCAGTTCAGTGTGCTTCATCGTCTCGACCAGGTCCCGCCACCGCTCGAAATGGGAGACCAGGCCGGATAGCGACCGGCGCGCCTTGGCGGCAAGCTCTTCAGTTTCCGAAAGTTCCCGCGCCGCCAGGTACATCGGAACGCCGCGCGCGCGCGCATGGTCGTGGATGCGCTTGACCGAGGTGTCGCCCAGGCCTCGCTTCGGCACGTTGACGATACGTTCGAACTTGAGGTCGTTTGCCGGGTTGGCAGTAACCTCCAGGTACGCAATCGCGTCCTTGATCTCCTGGCGCTCGTAGAAGCGTGGACCGCCGATCACCCGGTAGGGCAACCCCACCGTTACGAACCGGTCTTCCAGCACGCGCATCTGGAACGACGCGCGCACCAGGATGGCGATCTGGTTGAGCGAGTGACGGTCCTTTCGCAGCGCCTCGACGGCATCGCTGATCGTGCGTGCCTCCTCCTCGTCGTCCCACACGCCGGAGACTGTCGGCGGATCGCCTGCGCCGC
>JBKDZY010000666.1:0-3476 GCA_047971765.1 Hyphomicrobiaceae bacterium
CATGAATGTTCTGGTTGCCTCGCCATATCACAAATGGCATGTCGTCGTGTGCATATACCGGCTGCCGGAATGGTCGCGCAGGCGGTGGGGCGAGGCCGGACCCGTCACGCAAGTGACACCGCCGTCTCTCGTCCGGGGTTTAGGATTGCGCGTTATGAAAGACCATACGCTCGACCTGCATGAGCCGGACACCTTCCGGGCGGTGCTCGCGCCGCACCGGTCCTTGTCGCCCGGCGGCTTCTTCATCCTGATGTCTTTGATTGCCATCGTCAGTTTCTGTTGCGGATTGGCATTCTACATGATGGGCGCCGGCCCCGTCTTCGGTTTTTTCGGTCTGGATTTCGCGCTCATCTATCTGGCATTCCGTTTGAACTACAGGTCCGGCCGCCTGCGCGAGACGGTCGAGCTGCATCCCGATGCCTTGACCGTCACACGCTACCACCCGTCGGGCAAGAAGGAGGAATTCACCTTCAATCCGTACTGGGTCCGGGTCGAGTTGCTGGAGAACAGGGATGGCCGCACCGACCTGAAACTGCGGCTGCATGATCGTGTGGTGGCGTTCGGGCGCTTCCTCACCGACGACGAGCGGCGTGACCTGGCCAATGCCATCATGGATGCGCTGGACGATTCGCGAAGCAACTTCCGGTCCTGATCCGCAGCGAGATTCGCGGGGCCTCCAGGCCGTCCCCCGGGTGGGATAGATGGTCTCGCTTTTTCACGCAGGCTATGCAGGAATCGGGTCGCCTCAAGGCAGTGCGCGTGTCATCTGGTCAGCCAGACCCAGGAAGAGGCACGACAATGACCACCATGCACCCCGCCGGGATGGAGCAACCGTCCCAGACCTCCATGGACATGAACCGCGACTACGATACGGTGCGCAAGGCCATCGCCTTCCTCTCGACCAACTGGGAGGACCAGCCGTCGCTCGAGCGTCTGGCCGCGCACATAGGCTTGACGCCCACCAACGCCTTGCGCCTGTTCAAGCGCTGGTGCGGCCTGTCGCCGAAGGAGTTCGTGCAGGCCATCACCATCGACCATGCCCGCAGTCTTCTGTCAGGCTCGGCCAGCGTGCTGGAGGCCGCCCACGAGGTCGGCCTGTCGGGCGGCGGACGGCTGCACGATCTGTTCGTGGACCACGAAGCCATGACGCCCGGCGACTACAAGAGGCGCGGCGAGGGGCTGGACGTCGCCTATGGGTTCCACGGCTCGCCATTCGGGGATGCGCTGCTGTTGGCGACAGATCGTGGCCTGGCCGGCCTGGCCTTTGTCGATGAGGACAAGGGCCAGTCGCGTGAAGAGGCCCTGGCCGACATGACCCGCCGTTGGCCGAAGGCCCGCTTCGTTGAAGCGCCGCGCCGGACCGGCGGCTATGCCAGACGGGTGTTCGACCCCGCGCGCTGGTCGCCCGAGCAGCCGGTGCGCCTGGTCCTGATCGGCACGGATTTCGAAGTGCGTGTCTGGGAAGCCCTCCTGCACATTCCCATGGGGCGGGCGGTGACCTATGCCGACATTGCACGCCACCTCGGCCAGCCGACCGCCGCCCGTGCCGTCGGGACTGCCGTCGGCCGTAATCCGATCTCGTTCGTCGTGCCCTGCCATCGCGTGCTGCGCGGTGACGGTGGCCTCGGCGGCTACCATTGGGGGCTGACCCGCAAGCGCGCCCTGATCGGGTGGGAAACGGGTCACGTGCGCGCAGGCGCGGGCGCCCTCACGTCTTGAGGCCGTCGGCAAGCGCGCGGAAATAGCCTTCCGCCGAGGCCAGCCGGTCGATCCGCGCCCGGTCGGCCTTGGCAATCGAGTCCGCGATCAGTCCTTCGAGTGCAAGCCCTTCGAGGCGCCGCTTGAGGCCGGCTATGCGCCGTCCGTCGATCTGCCCGTCGAGTGCCGACACGATGCCTTCGACGTAGCCGGCAAGACGGCCGAACTCGCGCACGGCAACGCGGCGGGCGGCGGTATCGCTGTCGTCCTTTTCCAGCCGCTCGAACGCTTCCGCCGCCCGTTGCAGCGTGTCCGCGATGGCGTCGGCATACTTGGCCACGCGCTGCCGCCGCGTCTCGCCGGCGTCGAAAATGGCGCTGCGCCATTCCTTCAGGGCCTTCGCGAGGTCAAGGAATTTCCGGGTGAAGTCGATCATGGCGCGCGCCTGCCCCTGGTGGCGTTGAAGGTCGATTGAAGCGCGGTTCTACCGGCGCGGGGATAACTTGGCACCGTTGCGCATGGCCGCTCTGGGTCGCAGCCCAAGGTCCTGGGCCTGGGCCTGGTCCGATCCCCCTGGCGCTCAGGCCTTGGGCCTCGGAGCGGGTACCAGCATTGCGCCGCCATCGATCAGCGCCTGGACCTCGGCCTCGCTGTAGCCGGCCTGGCGCAGCACCTCCGGGCCATCGCCGCCAAGCAACGGCGCGTGCCGCCGGTAGCTGGTGGGCGTTGCCGAAAAATCGAACGGGCTCGCCATGGTCAGGATCTGTCCTTCGGTCGGGTGCTCGCGCTGGGTGAAGAAGCCGGTGGCCTTCAGGTGCGGATCCTCCTTCAGGCCTTCGAGTGTGTTGACCGGCATGGCCGGAATATCGGCGCTGTCGAAGAACGCAAGCCAGTCCGCCGTCGTGCGCGTCCTCATGATGCCGGCCATCATCGTCATGATGACGGCATAGTTGTTGGCGCGCGCCGAAGCCGTGGCGAAGCGGGGATCGTCCGCAAGTTCCGGCTGGCCGATTTCCGCCGAGAAGGCGCGCCAGTGCTTCTCGCTGTAGACCAGCGCGCAGACATAGCCGTCCTTCGTTTCGTAGGGTCGGCGCTCCGGTGACATGATGCGCGAATAGCCCATGTCGCCGCGTGGCGGCACATAGGAGCCATCGAACAGATGCTCCATCAGCCAGAAGCCGGTTGCGGTCTCCAGCATCGGAACCTCGACCGTTTGCCCTTCGCCGGTGCGTTCGCGGTGCAGAAGGGCGGCCAGCACCGCCATGCCGAGATGCAGTCCCGTGGTCTTGTCGACGATCAGGCTCGGCAGGAAGCGTGGCGGCCCTCCATCGACCCGGCCGGCCAGCGTCGAAGCCCCGCTCGCGCCCTGCACGAGATCGTCGAACGCCGGCTTCTTCCCGTAGGGACCGGAGTGCTTGTAGCCGACGCTGTAGGCATAGACGATATCCGGCTTGATGGACTTCACCGCCTCGTAGCCGAGCCCGAGCCGCTCGATGGCCTCCACCCGCATGTTGTGCACGAAGGCATCCGCCGTCTCGATCAGTTTTTTCAGCACCGCCAGCGCGTCAGGCTTCTTGAGATCCAGACACAACGCACGCTTGTTGCGGTTGATGGCGAGATAGACCGGCCCCATGGCAGGCGTCGGCGCATGGCCCGGATGGCGCATCACGTCCCCTTCGGGCGCCTCGACCTTGATGACGTCCGCGCCCATGTCGGCCAGATGCATGGTTGCGACGGGGCCAAGCACGACCGCAGTGAGGTCGATGATACGATAACCG
>JBKDZY010000667.1:0-1581 GCA_047971765.1 Hyphomicrobiaceae bacterium
GCCTGTTCTTCTTCGGCTGGAACCGCCTTTCCAAACGCGGCCACCTGGCCGTCACCACGCTGATGGCGCTAGGCACCAACCTTTCCGCAATCCTGATCCTGATCGCCAACGCCTGGATGCAGGACCCGGTCGGCTCGGCCTTCAACCCGGTGACCATGCGCATGGAACTGACCGATTTCGCGGCGCTGATCCTCAATCCGGTCGCACAGTCCAAGTTCGTGCATACCGTGGCTTCCGGCTACGTTACCGGCTCGCTGTTCGTGCTTGGCATCTCCGCCTGGTATCTGCTCAAGGACAAGCACGTCGAATTCGCCCGCCGCTCCTTCCGCATCGCCGCGGCCTTCGGCATTGCGGGGACACTGTCGGTGATCGTGCTCGGCGACGAATCGGGCTACGCCGTCTCCGAATCGCAAAAATCCAAGCTGGCCGCCATCGAGGCCATGTGGGAAACCGAACCGGCGCCGGCCGGATTCAACATCGTGGCCTGGCCGAACGAGGAGAAGCAGGCCAACGACTGGGAAATCAAGGTACCGTACATGCTCGGTCTGATCGCCACCCGCTCGATCACGGAAGTGCTTCCCGGCATCCGCGAAATCCGCGCCAGAAACAAGGAACGCATCGTCTCCGGCATCGAAGCCATCGCTGCCCTCGACACCATGCGAAAAGATCCGTCCGACGCCGCGGCCCGGGCGAAGTTTGAAAAACACCAGGCCGACATGGGCTATGGGTTACTGGTCAAGCGCTACTCCCCGGATGTCAGCCAGGCCACGCCGGAAATGATCGAACAGGCGGCCAAGGATTCCGTGCCCAAGGTGGCACCGCTGTTCTGGAGCTTCCGCATCATGGTCGGACTCGGCTTCCTGATGCTCGGACTGTTCGTCGTTGCCATCTGGCTGTCGATCTACAACACGCACAGGAAGCACCCGCTGCTGCTCAAAGCCTTCCTGTGGAGCATCCCGGCGCCGTGGATCGCCATCATGTGCGGCTGGTTCGTCGCCGAATACGGCCGCCAGCCCTGGACGGTGTTCGGCATGCTGCCCACCTACCAGTCGGCCTCCAGTCTCTCCGCCGCCAGCCTGTGGGGGTCCATCGCGGGCTTCGTCGGCTTCTACACGCTGCTGCTGATCGTCGAGATGTACCTGATGTTCAAGTACGCCCGTCTCGGCCCGACCGCCGTGCGCCCGGAAAGCGTCTGAGCGGACAGATGAATGAAAAACCTTTCACCACAGAGACGCAGAGGCACAGAGGTTGCGCAGAGAAATGCCAAGAAGGTCTTTTCTCCGTGTTTCCTCTGCGCCTCTGTGTCTCTGTGGTGGATTTTGGAAATTCCCCCACTGAAAGGGAGACCTTCAAATGTTTGACTACGAAACCCTGAAACTCATCTGGTGGATTCTCGTCGGCGTGCTGCTGATCGGCTTCGCCATCATGGACGGCCACGACATGGGCGTCGGCATCCTGCTCAACTTCCTCGGCAAGGACGACACCGAGCGCCGGGTGATGATCAACACCATCGCCCCGCACTGGGATGGCAACCAGGTGTGGTTCATCACCGCCGGTGGCGCCATCTTCGCCGCCTGGCCG
>JBKDZY010000668.1:0-1811 GCA_047971765.1 Hyphomicrobiaceae bacterium
GCGAAGCGTACTGCGCCGCGACTGGCGCCCGGTCGATCCACGCCTACGACGATCCCCTCACCATTGTCGGCCAGGGCACCCTCGGAGCCGAGATCGAGGCGCAGGCGCCGAACCTTGACACTCTGCTGGTGGCCGTTGGTGGCGGCGGCCTGATCGGAGGTCTTTCCGCCTGGTACCGGGGTCGCATCCGCATCGTCGCTGTCGAACCGGAAGGCGCGCCCTCACTGCACATGGCGCTGGCCGCAGGCCGCCCGGTCGAAGCACCCCAAGGCTCGATTGCTGCGGACTCTCTGGCGCCGAAGCAGGTGGGACACCGGATGTTTCCCCTGGCCCGGGCCTTCGTGGATCACGTCGCCCTGGTCACCGACGATGCCATTCGGGATGCCCAGGGCCGCCTCTGGGAAAAGTTGCGCATTGTCGCCGAGCCGGGTGGCGCAACGGCGCTCGCGGCCCTGGTGTCTGGAGCTTATACACCTCGGGACGGCGAACGGGTTGGCGTCATCGTGTGTGGAGGCAACACCACGGCGGTCGACTTTTCTGGCGCGTGAGGGGCATCACGAGGGCAAGGCACGGTGCCGGCCGGAGCGTGAGGACGCTTTGGTCACCATGCGGCCGAGCGAATTCCCCATCCGTGCCAATCCGATGTAGTATGACGAACGGGGGTGAGGCAGATCGTTCGTTTGGACACGGGAGGCTGGAACATGACACGCACCAAACGTGAAGCAATCGCAGTAGTCATCGCCGCCGTCGCGATGTTTTGCGCCGACAACGCCGCATCGGCACAAGTTCCCGAGCCCTATCCCACATTCCGTCGTGGCGATGGAACCACGTATTACCGTGAATACAAGTCGAAACGGCCGTTGAGGGGGCACGAGGGGTTCTACGGTCCCGGGCCGAACCTGCGGTATTGCAGCTATATGCGCATCCCGAACCGCAAGTGTGACAAGCGCGGCTGCCGGGTCACGAGTTGGACCCTCCAGCAGACCTGCTACTAGGCACGGGCCCGTTCGTGCATTGCCCGCACGTCATCCGGCGGCCGATATGGGCATCGCGCCCGACTTTCGTCACGACCCATGGCCGCTCGATGAAGGGCGGCTTGTGCCGCACATGCTGGCTGTGCCCACAGTCGAGCTCGGCGATCCAGTATCCTTCGTCATCCTGCCGGAATCCAATGATTGTGCGTTCCATGCCGGACAGGCTATCACGATTGGGCACACCGTCGGTCCATCGGGCGGTCTGTGGTGCCGAGTATTACGAACGGTTAGCCCATTGGTGGCAGGATGAGGAGAGGCGAGGGGTGAGCAGCGGATCCCGGTCCATGGATGGAGAATTCACAGAAGCGGGATTTCGCGAACGGGCGCGCCGGTTCCTGGATCGCGAGCCCTCCGATGCGGTCTTCGATCCGCGCACGGGCCGGGCCTGGGGACGCGGTGACTGGGATCTCAATCCTGAACTGGTGGCCGATTTCGCCGTGATGAAACCGCCGCGGCCCGCAGCCGTGCTCGTGGGCGTGATCCTCGGCGATGAATTGACGGTGATGTTGACCCAGCGCACGAGCACCCTGCCGACCCACGCTGGCCAGATCGCGTTCCCGGGCGGCAAGCTGGAACCGGAGGACGATGGTCCGGTCGCAGCCGCACTGCGCGAGGCGACGGAGGAGGTTGGCCTCGACAGCAGAGACGTGGAGCCGCTCGGCTTCCTTGACGGCTACCGAACCGGCACCGGCTTCAACGTTTCGCCCGTCGTTGCCATTGTCCATCCGGGGTTTGAGTTGAAGCCGGACCCGAGCGAGGTCGAGGACGTGTTCGAAG
>JBKDZY010000669.1:0-2653 GCA_047971765.1 Hyphomicrobiaceae bacterium
GCCAAGGCGCTTGAAAGTAGGCATGAAGAGGGTGTTTGGGATGTCGAACGATGTCATCGTTGAACGGAAGGGCGAAGTCCAGGTCATCCGGATCAATCGGCCGGAAAAGAAGAACTCGCTGACGCGCGAGATGTACGACACCATGACGAAGGCCCTCGCAGCGGGGGAAGCCGACGACAAGGTGGCGGTCACGCTGCTGATCGGTTCAGGTGGCATTTTCTGCGCAGGCAACGACATCTCCGATTTCGCCAAGCGCTCGGCGGACATCACCGCTGCGGGGGGCGCCGGCAGCTTCATCGGCACGTTGCCCGTGCTTGATAAACCGCTGCTGGCGGCTGTCGATGGGCTGGCCATCGGTGTCGGGGTGACGATGCTGTTCCACTGCGATCTCGTGTTCGCGAGCACGACCGCCAGTTTCAGGACGCCGTTCCTCGATCTCGGGCTGGTGATGGAAGCTGGCTCAAGTTTCCTTGCACCGGCGATCATGGGACACCAGCGTGCATTCGAGCTGCTGTGCTATGGCGAGGCGTTCGATGCGGAGGCCGCAAGGCAGGCGGGCTTTGTCAACCGCGTCGTTCCCGCGGCAGAACTCGAGGCGCAGGCGATGGCGGCGGCGGAGCGGCTGGCCGGCAAGCCCAGGGCTGCAACCATTGCTGCAAAACGGCTGATGAAGCAGGGCATCCGTGAACACGCCGCCTTGCAGATGAAGTCGGAAGGCGGGTTGTTCCAGGCGTTGCTGCGCAGTCCCGAGGCGCGCGAAGCGTTCCAGGCCTTCCTGGAGAAGCGTAAACCTGATTTTGCCAAGGCGCGCACCAAAGGCTGAGGACATCCCGCGCTGTGGCTTGAGGCGGCTGGTTGCTCCGATTACCGGACTGCGACCGGTAACTCGCGTGTTACTCGCCGGCCGGTCTGGCCATGGCGGATGGTCGTGGGAGCCTGGCGAAGAGTGGAGCGAATGATTTCCAGGCCACCGGTCATGACGTCATCCCAGCTCAGGTGACGGGCTGGCAGGGGTTCGCGCTCCGGCGTGCGCTCTCGCACCAGATGGGAGGGCAGGTGGACGAAGCCCGTCCTTTCCGCGCCCATGCCCACGCGCGCAAATTCGAGGGAACGATAGAGCACGGCGTTGCACAGGTAGCCACCTGCATCACGCGACAGGCGAGAGGGGAGGCCCAGGCGGCGCAGGCGCGAGACGATGTGGGCTGCGGGAATGGTGGCAGCCAGATAGTCGGGACCGTTGGCATTGATCAGCTGGCACAGCGGCAGCAGGCCTGCGGCGTCCTCGCTCATGATGCAGGCGTTCTGTCCCCGGACTTCGATATCGAAACCATTGGCCTTGCTGGACACGCCGAAGTGCAGCGCCACTACCGGGCGATGGATGCGCAGGCAGCTCTCCAACTCGGTCAGGCTGCGGTCCCACTCAGTCGGCAGGATGTGGGATACGATGATGGTGCCGGGCAGGGCGCGGCGGGCGAGGGCTGCAAGCTGGGGCACCAGCACGGAGGTGGCGTTGGCACCGATGCCGGGAAACGGGCCGAAACCGGTCAGGAGAACGGTTGGGCGGGACGGTGCCGGTTGCTGTGCAGGCTCATCCGTTCGCTGTTGCACTGTGAACTCTCCAGGTCATCCTTGCGGCGCCACAGTCCCGGTCGCGACCGTCCTGCCAAGATGCACCATGATATCGGCGACAGCCTTGCCCGGCGTCAGGTGGCCGGCGCTGACGTCCGCTTCGATTTCGGGCAGGCGGGCGGCGAGCACCTTGTCCCGGCGCACGAGATCCATGAGCCGATCGGTCAGCATGTCATGCATCCAGGTCACGGCCTGTCGGCTGCGCCGCTCGGCGCGTTCTCCGCTGGCGGTCATGATGCGCGCGTGGTTCTCGATATGTTGCCACAGTTCATCAAGGCCGCGGTTGTCGCGGCCGGACATGGTGACGACCGGTGGCTGCCAGTTCGGGCTGGCCGGGGTGAGAATGTTGAGGGCGCCGCGATATTCGGCGGCGGCGCGGATGGCGCGTTTCTTGTTGTCGTCGTCGGCCTTGTTGATGGCGATCATGTCGGCAAGTTCGATGACGCCCTTCTTGATGCCCTGGAGGTCGTCGCCACCTCCGGCGAGCAGCAGCACCAGGAAGAAATCGACCATCTCGGCGACAGTGGTTTCCGACTGGCCGACGCCGACCGTCTCGACAATGATGATGTCGAAGCCGGCAGCCTCGACCAGCGCCATGGTTTCGCGTGTGCGTCGTGCAACGCCGCCAAGCGTTCCCGAGGTGGGTGAGGGGCGGATGAAGGCCGAGCGCGATTGGGACAGTCGCTGCATGCGCGTCTTGTCGCCGAGAATGGAGCCGCCGGACCTGCGTGACGTGGGGTCAACGGCGAGTACGGCGACCTTGTGCCCGGCCTCGATGAGATTGATGCCGAGCTGATCAATGGTGGTGGACTTGCCGACGCCCGGCACACCGGTAATCCCGACCCGCTGGGCCCTGCCGGTCTCGGGGAGCAGCATCTGCAGGAGTTCCCGTGCGCGGTCCTGATCCTGATGTCTGACGCTTTCCACAAGTGTTATGGCGCGTGCGAGCATCGCGCGGTTGCCGGACCGCACGCCCTGGGCAAGCTCATCGAGGCTCGGACCGGGCTTGCGGTGGGCTCCATCA
>JBKDZY010000670.1:0-1501 GCA_047971765.1 Hyphomicrobiaceae bacterium
CCGATTCTGTCGCGACAGGTGAACGGGCGGCCTCTGGTTTATCTGGACAGCGGTGCCAGCGCCCAGAAGCCGCGTCAGGTGATCGAGGCGATCACCCAAGCTTACGAAGGTGAATATGCCAGTGTTCATCGCGGGTTGCATTACCTGTCCACCCTTGCGACCGACAATTACGAACGTGTGCGCGGCATCATTGCTCGCTTCCTGAACGCACCTGGTGAGGACGGCGTGATCTTCACATCCGGCTCGACCGAGGCGATCAATCTGGTCTCCTACGCCTGGGCCGCGCCCCGGATGCAGGCGGGCGACGAGATCGTGCTGTCGGCGCTGGAGCATCACGCCAATATCGTGCCCTGGAACTTCCTGCGCGAACGTCAGGGCGTGGTGCTGAAATGGGTCGAACCCGATCCTGACGGCAGCCTGCCTGCGGAAAAGGTGTTGGAGGCGGTCGGGCCGAAAACAAAGCTGATCGCGCTTACCCATATGTCGAACGTGACCGGCACGGTCGTCGATGTCGGGGCCATTGCACGGGCGACCTCTGTGCCGGTGCTGGCCGATGGCAGTCAGGCGGCGGTGCATATGCCTGTCGATGTCGCGGCGCTTGGCGTCGATTTCTACTGCATTACCGGGCACAAGCTTTACGGCCCCTCCGGCTCTGGCGCGATCTGGATCAGCCCCAAGCGGCAGGCCGAGATGCGCCCTTTCCTCGGCGGCGGCGACATGATTCGCACCGTCAGCCGTGAGGGCGTGACCTATGCCGACCCGCCCCTGAAATTCGAGGCCGGGACGCCGGGCATCGTCAACCAGATCGGCCTTGGCGTGGCGCTGGAATACATGATGAGCCTCGGGATGGGGAATATCGCCGCGCATGAGCGCGAGTTGCGCGACTATGCGCAGGAACGCCTGCGCTCGCTCAACTGGTTGCAGGTGCAGGGGGATGCGCCGGGCAAAGGGGCGATCTTCTCGATGACGATGGAAGGCGCGCATGCGCATGATATCTCGACCATCCTCGATAAGCGCGGCATCGCCCTGCGTGCCGGCAGCCATTGCGCCATGCCGCTCATGGATTTCTACGGCGTTACCGCGACTGCCCGTGCCAGCTTCGCAATGTATAATACCCGCACCGAGGTCGACGCCCTCATCGACGGCCTGCAATTCTGCCGGGATCTGTTCGGCTGACTGGACATCATGTTGCGCGGCCTATTGCGGTACAGGCCGATAGCCGCTAATCACCCCCGCAGGCACCCGTAGCTCAGCTGGATAGAGCGCTGCCCTCCGAAGGCAGAGGCCAGAGTTTCGAATCCTCTCGGGTGCGCCAATAATTTCAATTTATTAGGCTGCTTTCATCGAGGGCTTTCGCGCCCGATTTCCGGATTTTTTCCAGATTACAGCGAATTTGGCGCGAACCACGGCTGTCGTTTGAGGGCGGTCAAGCCGAAATTCGACACCTCCGATTCCCCCGGCAAAAGAAAAAACCGCCGCTTGGGCTGGCACCCAAAACGAC
>JBKDZY010000671.1:0-2350 GCA_047971765.1 Hyphomicrobiaceae bacterium
CGGAACACGTTGCGCCGGCCATGTATTCTTCCCCGGCCTCTGGGATGTCAGCGTATCTGATCTTCCCGGTCTGACACTCCAGATGGTTTCGCCGTAGGATGTGTCGCTGACCGTGACGGCAACAGCAGTGGAGCAGAACGGGTCTTCAAATTCGTCCATCGGCACCATCAATGTGACCTTTGATGGCGTTGACGGCATGGGTGGCGTCGACACGCTGATCGGTGGTGCCGGCGATGACCAGATGTATGGCGGCATCGGCTTTGACTTCATCGATTACAGCACCACGGGCCAAGGCATCATCGTATCGATGGGAACCGGCGTCGCATTCGGTGACGGCCGCGACTCGTTCACCGGAATCGAGGGTGTGATCGGTTCATCCTATTCGGACATAATCTACGGTGATTATGCCGACAACGTCATCAAGGCCGGTGCCGGCAACGACGCCATCAACGGTCGCGGTGGCAACGATGTGATCTACGACGGCTCGGGTGCCGACAAGATTGATGGTGATTCAGGCAACGACACCATCGTTGCAGCCGCGGATGGCGATAGTGACAAGATTTCCGGGGGCTCCGGCTTCGACATCGTCGACTATTCGGACTCTTCAACGGGGATCAGCGTCAATCTCACCAATGGTCAGGTGAGCGGCGATGTCGGCAGGGATAAGCTCAGCAGCATCGAGGGCGTGGTTGGCGGCTCTGGGGATGATCAACTGGTCGGAAGCCATGGCGATGATCATCTCAACGGCGGCGCGGGCACCGATGTCATTCAAGGTGGGCGTGGATATGATGTCCTGACCGGCGGCAATGGCGCCGACACCTTCGTTTTCGCGCAAAACGATGTTCTATCGGGCAATAACACCTACGGCTTCGATACGATCACCGACTTCGGGGCAGGCGACAAACTCGATTTTTCCGATTTTGGCAGCAAGAAAAATCCACTTGATCTGCTGCATGACGTGCAAGTCAACGACACGGCGAGCGGCACCATGATCTCGATCGATATGGGCGGGCACACCGGCTATGTGGATGTCGTGTTCCTGGATGGGGTTCATAATCATGATATCTCCGATCTGATCGGGGGTGGTCACTTCGTTGTTTAGGATTTGGCAAGACTTTTCCCTTTGACGTGCCAACCGGGTGGACTGCATTTCGCAGTCCACCCGTTTTTTATGTGATGGGGCAGGAATGGCGGGGCAAACCGCCGGCGTTAGCTGTTCCTTCAGTCTGGTTTGGTAACCATGAAAGACTTGGCTGGGCACGGTTTTCGGTCCGGCAAACGTGGTTGCGTGGGGCGCCTTCGGTTCGCCAAGGCCTGCCAGGGTTGAGGGTTTTGATGATATGCGCACGTCGCGGCGGATGCTGAAGCAGGCACGCGGCGCCTTGATCAAGGCGTTCGTATTCAGCGGTTTCATCAACGTCCTGATGATGGCAACTCCGCTGTTCACCCTCCAGGTGTTCGAGACCGTCGTGCCGCTCGGCTCTATCGAAACTCTGGTGATCATCACCTCGATTACCGCGCTGGCACTTGCAACGCTGGCAGGCCTTGAAATCGTGCGCGACCTGATCCTGGCGCGAGCGGGTGGCTGGCTCGACCAGGAGATGGGCGAGTTCATTCTGGAGAACGGGCTCAAGGCCGGACAGCCGGGCAGTGAACTGCGCCAGGACGTGCGCGCGCTCGAGACATTACGCGGCTTTGTTGCAAGTCCGGCCGTCGCACCCTTCTTCGATGGCCCCTGGGTGCCGATATTTCTCATCGCGCTGACGCTGCTGCATCCGCTCATCGGATTGCTGGGCGCGGTGTCGGTTGCCGCCTTGTTCATCGTCTCGTTGCTTCAGGCGGCGCTCACCGAACGGCTACAAAGGGAAGCCCTTGAGGTTCGCGAACGCTCCAGTCAATGGTGGGGACTTGCCACGTCCAATGCCACACTGGTTGCCGCGCTTGGCCTCGCTGAGGGTGTTGCGCGGCGCTGGCGCATGTCCAATCGCGCACAGGTTTCTGCAAATTACTCCATTTTGAAGCGAATGAGCTTCCTGAAGTCACTGGCACGCCTGATGCGTCTGGGAGCGCAGGTTGCGATCTATGCACTTGGAGCCTGGCTGGTCATCGCAGAACAGGTCAGCCCGGGTGTGCTTGTGGCATCGGCAATTCTTTTGGCACGCGCTCTGGCGCCGATGGAGCAGTTGGTTGGCGCCACCAAGCCGGCGATCGGAGCCTGGCGTGCCTACCAAAGGCTCAAGGCCATGCCCGACACCGTGCGGGCGGTGAAGATTGCCGATGGCAAGGATGGGCCCACCGGACAAATGAGCCTCAAGAACGTCACTGTCTACCTTTCCGGCCGCAAGATGCC
>JBKDZY010000672.1:0-8602 GCA_047971765.1 Hyphomicrobiaceae bacterium
GCCATCAAGGCCGGCGGCTACGAAGGCGGCATGATGTGCACGGGCTATTACCCCGGCCGCTTCCCGATGACCAACGTCATGGAACTGCCGTTCCTCCCCCCCGCCAAGATCGAAGACCGGACGAAGGTGGACGACGCCGTCTACGCCAATCCGATCTCGGTGAAGGAAATGGCGAGCCGCTGGAACATCATGTACTTCGCCCCCAACTTCCTGCCCACCTATGAATTCATGGGCAACCGCAAGCTCGCGAAACCGGAAGACTTCAAGGGCGTGAAGGTGCGCATCTCCGGCCTCAGCGCCAAGGCCCTCGCCAAGTTCGGCGCGGTGCCCGTGGTCGTGACAGCCCCGGAAGCCTATACCGCACTTGAGCGTGGCACGATCGACAGCTTCGGCTTCCCCTATGCCTACAGCTTTGGCGCCTACCGCCTCCAGGAAGTGTCCAAATACCTGACCAATGGGGTCGCGCTGAATGGCTTCATGTGCTTCGAGGGCGTCTCCATCACGGCGTGGAACAAGGTCCCTGCCGACCTGCGCGCCAAGCTGCCACAGGCCCAGGAGTTGGCCAAACAGGCTCTGCTGAAGGCCTATGCCGAAGCGGACGCCAAGTACATCCCCGTCTTCAAGGAGAAACTCGACGTCAGCGTCTGGAGCAAAGCGGATCGACAGAAACTCGTCGATGGCGCAAGTTCCATCTGGGACGAATGGGCCAAGGAACAGGATAAGGCCGGCCGTCCTGGAACGAAGATGCTTGATTTCGTGAAGGCTGAAGTCGCGAAATACAAATAATCGAAGGTCAACCGATCATCTGTTGCCATCGATGATGTGCTCGGATCCTCGGACACGGCCACAGCAATGGATAGACCCCGGCAGGAAACTGCTGGGGTTTTTTGTCGCTGCTCCCTTGAAAATCCACCCCAGGGATTGCGCCCGACAAAACCCAGAGTTTGGTTTGGGGTGTGAGCGAGAGCAGATCAACTGCCGGTGCCACATTTTCAGCCGTTGCCGAACGGTTGAGCCCGAACAAGCGAGGCGAACCGGAAGAGTTTGCCCGCCTGGAAAGGAAGCGCGGTCAAAGGGAGACGACCTATGTCAAATCGAGCCGCCCGCATCGGGGCGAGGCTAACATTTGGCGTTGCTATCGCGGCCATGGCCGCCGCCAACCCGGCCGCGGCGGCCGACCCCATACAATGGAACCACAATTGGTCCGGTCCCAAGCGCGAGGTGACCAAGGGGACGGAAGTCGCGGCCGAGATGGTCAACAAGCTGGGAAAGGGCAAGGTCAAGCTGATCGTTCACTACGGCGCCGCGCTCGGTCCGCCCAAGACGGCGCCTGAAGCCGTCAGGACTGGCGGCTACGAAGGGGCGCCATGTGCGCAGGTTATTACCCCAACAAGTTCCCGCTCCTGACCGTCATGGAGTTGCCGTTCCTGGCTCCCGTCAAGACTGCCGACCGCGCCAAGGTCGATCTGGCGGTCCTCAACAATCCTGACATCCTGAAGGAAATGAAGGATCGCTGGGGCATCATGCCGTGGCTGCCGACCCCGCTGCCCGCCTACGAGTTCATGGGCAACAAGAAGATCGCATCGACCGCCGACATGAAGGGCACAAAGATGCGGATCTCGGGCTTGAACGCCAAGGCCCTCGCCAAGTTCGGCGCTGTCCCGGCCAACGTCCCCGCACCTGAGACCTACACTGCCCTCGAGCGCGGCACCATCGACACCATCGGTTTCCCGTACTCCTACACGTTCGGCGCCTACCGCCTGTTCGAGGTTGCGAAGTACTTTACCGAAGGCATGGCGATGACCGGCGTCATGTGCTTCCAGGGCGTCAGCATCAAGACCTGGAACAGGATGCCGCCGGAAGTCCGCGACACGCTTGCAAAGCAGCGCGAAGCCTCGACCAGGGCATTGCTGGCGACCTAGGAGGAAGCCGACAAGAAATGGATCCCTCTGTTCAAGAGCAAGCTGGAGGGCACCAGGTTTCCCGCATCCAAGCGGGCCAAACTGCAAGGCACGGCATCCGAAATCTGGAAGGATTGGGTTGCCGACCAGGAAAAGGCCGGCCGTCCCGGCAAGAAGCTGCTGGACTTCGTGAAGACGGAAACGGCGAAGTACAAGTAGCGGCCACACGGCCCGTCAACACCGGACCAGCCAATCGCCATGATTGGCTGGTTCCCGCCCCCACACCACCCGAACGTACTGCGGCTTCACCCTTGCCGGGCGGAAACAACTCCCGGCAACGACAACGGCAAACTTGCGCCGTTCTCCATCAAGTGATTATCTTGCCGAAAAACAAAACCAATAAAGACTCGGCGCAAGGGAGGAATGTAACATGGGCAATATCCGCGCCGCGCAGGCGTGCGCTGCGGTCCTGCTGTTCATTGCCTTCTTTATTCCCGCAAGTCTTGCCACCCCCGCTGCTGCCGCGGAAAAGATCATCTGGAACCATAACTATTTCGGCCCGAAGCGCGAGGTGACCCGCGGCATCGAGACCGCTGCTGCGATGCTGGAAAAGGCCAGCGGCGGAACCTTCGCATTGAAGATCCATTACGGTGCGGCCCTCGGTCCACCGAAGACAGTGCCCGAGGCCATCAAGTCCGGCGGCTACGAAGGCGGCAATCTGTGTGTCGGCTATTATCCCAATAAATTTCCGCTCCTCTCGGTCATGGAGCTGCCGTTCCTGGCGCCATCGAAAATTACCGATCGTGCCAAGGTCGACGCCGCAATCCTCGCCCATCCGTTGATCCGGAAATTGATGGCCGCCCGCTGGAACCTCTTCCCCTTCGAACCGACCACCCTGCCCGCCTATGAATTCATGGGCAACCGCAAGATCGCATCGACCGCCGACATGAAGGGCGTCAAGACGCGCATATCCGGCCTCAACGCCAAGGCGCTGGCAAAATTCGGGGCCGTTCCGGCCATGGTACCCGCACCGGAAACCTATACGGCTCTCGAACGCGGAACGATCGACATGATCGGTCTCCCCTATTCGTATGGGCTCGCCGCCTACAAGCTCTATGAGGTCTCCAAGTACTCCACCGAGGACATGGCCATGGGCGGCTTCATGTGCTTCCAGGGGGTAAACCTTGGCTTCTGGGACAGAATGCCAGCCAAGCTCCGTGACATGCACGACAACCTTGTCAAGGCCTCAAGCGAAGCCCTGATCACGGCCTACGCAGCAGCCGACAAGAAGTGGATTCCTGTCTTCCGCCAGCACACGGAAGTGCACAAATTCCCCAAGGCCGAACGCAAGAAACTTCAATCCGTCGCTTCCGGGATTTGGGAGGAATGGGTGAAGGAACAGGAGGACGCCGGCCGCCCGGGCCGCAAGATCCTCGATTTCGTGAAAGCTGAAGTCGCCAAGTACGAATGATCCCTGCCTAAACCCTGGAGCCGAACTTGAAGCCAGAACTCCTGTACCTGATTGCCATAGTTGCCGCCCTCTATGTGGTGACGTGGGCAATCTACAAACCCATGCTGGCAGTATTCCGTGTCGTGGAATACGCCCTCTTGTCCATCTCCGTCATGCTGATCCTGTTCCTGCTGTTCTACGTCAGCATGGAGGTCATAAGGCGCTACGGGTTCAACTCACCTCAGCCCGGCCACCTGGAACTGTCCGAACTCATCATCCTCGGCGTCGTCTTCCTGGCGATCTCCTACACCCAGCGCACCCATGGCCACGTCGGCATGGATCTGTTCCTCGAGGCCCTGCCCGCCGGTGGGCGGCGGGTCGCGGTGATGGCATCGTTGATCGTCAGCTCGCTCGTGTGCGCGGTCATCGGCTGGTTCAGCATCAAGAACGCCTACACGTTCTGGCTCTATGACGATGTCACCATGACCGAGCCCTACTTCAAGACGTGGTACTGGGCGGGAATGATCGGCCTGGGATACTGCATGACCTGCCTGCGCATGATCGCCCAGTTCATGTCATTGCTCGACCCCGAACGCTTCCCCGATGACACCCCCGTCGATGACAGCGGACTGCACGCAGGTTCGGACTGACGGGCCGAACCTGCCCCACGTCCTCGACGGCCCCCGCCCATCCCTCCACAAGCTTTCGGACCACCGACACATGGAACCGATTACCGCAGGTCTCTGGTCACTTCTGGCCCTGACGCTACTTCTCGTCTCCGGCATCCGCATCGCATTCGCAACGGCGCTGTGCGGTTTCCTGGGATTGTGGGTCCTGCGCGGCTACGACGCCGCAGCTTCCCTTTCGGCCCAGACCATCTACGGACACTTGTCCAGCTACACACTCATCGTGCTTCCGCTTTTCATCATGATGGGGTTTTTCGCCTTCTACGCCGGCATTACCAGTGAACTCTACCGAGCCGCCCGCATGTGGGTGGGGCATCTGCCGGGTGGCCTTGCCATCGCCACCATCATCGGATCGACCGGCTTCGCCGCCGCTTGCGGCGCGTCCACGGCATCGGCCGCCGTCATGGGTCGCATCGCGCTGCCCGAGCTCAAGAAGGCCGGCTACGACGACAAGTTATCAACTGGCTGCGTGGCAGCCGGCGGAACCATGGCCACCATGATCCCTCCATCGGTACTGATGGTCGTCTACGGGTTCATCGCGGAAGAATCGATCGGCGCACTGCTGCTCGCCGGCATCCTGCCCGGCTTCCTGCAGGCGTGCAGCTACTGCACCATGCTGTACCTGCGCTTCAAATATAACCCAGAGCTTGGCCCCCCGGCGCCGCGCGCGTCATGGCCGGAACGCCTTGAATCCATCAAGGGCGTCTGGGGCATGGTCGTGTTGATCATCCTGGTCATGGGCTCGATCTATACCGGCGTTGCGACACCGACAGAATCCGCCGCCATCGGTGCCCTTGGTGCATTGTTGATGGCCATTCCCCGACTGACCCTCAAGGGCTTCTGGGGCGCCATGGTCGAGACGGCGCGCGCCACCGGCCTGATCTTCGCCATCGTGTCGGGCGTCCTCATCTACGTGCACTTCCTGGGCTTCACCGGCATGCCCGGTGCCGTCGCCGAATGGATCCTCTCGTTCAACGCCCCGACCACCGTGGTGCTGGTCGGCATCCTGGTCCTCTACCTGTTCCTCGGCATGTTCCTGGATGGCATCGGCATGTTGCTGCTGACCGTGCCCATCATCCTGCCGACCATCAAGCATCTCGGCATCGATCCGATCGTGTTCGGTGTGCTCGTCGTGCGCATGGTGGAGATCGGCCTGATCACCCCGCCCGTCGGCCTCAACGTCTATGTCCTCAAGGGCGTCGCACCCGACGTCTCCATGACCGACATGTTCAAGGGCTGCGGCTGGTTCGTGCTGGTGGACATCATCAACGTTGCCATCCTGCTCGCCTTCCCGCAGATCATCCTGCTCATCCCGCACACGATGCTGCAGTAGACGGACAGGGTCAGAAACGGGAAACGGCGGCGCGGAGAACTGATCCGCGCCGCCGTTTGTTTTCGCAGTCAGGATTGCCGACCGATCGGACCGGCACCGCCCGGCGCCGGTTCAGACGCCAAGTTCCGTCTTGACTTCGTAGACCTCCATGATCCGCGCGCCCTTGTGCGGACCATCACACACGAACTGCCAACGGCCTTCGGAGTAGGTGTCGCAGCTCTTCACGCCCTTGATCAGGATCCAATGGCCCTCCTTGCCCTTGTGAATGGCCAGGATGTACTGGGACCAGGCATTGCGCGGGCGCTGCATCCAGGTCCAAACGCTGGGTCGCTCCTTGCGCGCCAACCCCATGTAGTCTTCCTTGAGGACCATGCGGTAACCGAACCGGGCCAGCGCCGCGGCAACCTCTTCGCTGTTCGTCCCCTTGACGATGCGCCGGTCACCGTCGGGCTGATGGCGGAACGATTTGATCTCCGCCTCGATCCGGCTGACCGAATAGCCGGTGATCGCCGACAGAACGAACGGGCCGCAAAACGCGATCCTGCCCGTGTCGTTGTTGACGTCGTTGAGGCTCGAAGTCACGGGCGCCATGGCGCTATTGTCGAACACCGGCATGGAGAGATTCCAGATGTGATGGTTAAGAGAATCTTTCCATTCAAGTCTTGAGGAAACGTTAAGACTGCCCGCCCACGCCATAATTGCCCGGCAGACCGGGGCGGTTTTTCTCTCCTTGGCTGACGCCGCGATGGCCAATTGGCGTCTGACCCGGCACAATACCGGCCCATCAACTGGACTGAACCCACACAAGGCTGCGAAATGGCGAAGAAACCCAAAAGCCCGAGCAAGACGACCACCACCGGCGCCAGACTACCGGCCGAAGGCGCCCTGGAACCCGGCCAACGGGCAGCGAGCGGCTATCTCCGGGGGCTGCAGAACTACGGCGACCCCGATTTCTCCGTCTATCTCCGCCGCGCCTTCGCCCGCTCCATGGGCTATTCCATGGATGAACTGAAGCGGCCGATCATCGGCATTGCCAACACCTACAGCCGCTTCAATCCGTGCCACCGCCATTTCCCCGAACTCGTCGATGCCCTGAAGCGCGGCATTGCTGCTGCTGGTGGTGTCGCCTTCGAATTCCCGACCATCTCGGTGCACGAGTCGACCCTCCAGCCCAACTCGATGAAGTTCCGCAACCTCATGTCGATGGACACCGAGGAGATGGTGCGCGCCCAGCCCATGGACTCGGTCGTCCTGATGGGCGGTTGCGACAAGACCGTTCCGGCCCAGCTCATGGGGGCCGCCAGCGCCGGCAAGCCCGCAATCCAGTTGATCGGCGGCCCGCAGATGACCGGCCGCTTCCGCGAACACCGCGTTGGCGCCTGCACCGATTGCCGCAAGTTCTGGGTCGAGTACCGCGCTGGGCGGATGTCGAAACCCGAGATCGAGGAGGCAGAGGGCACACTCATCACGACGGCTGGCACCTGCGCGGTGATGGGCACGGCGTCCACGATGGCCGCCATCGCTGAAACCCTGGGTATGACCCTGCCGGGCACGGCAGCCATTCCCGCTGTCCACGCCGACCGGATGCGCGCCGCCGAAGCCACGGGCACCGCAGCCGTGCGCCTCGCCGCCTCCAGCCTGACACCCGACAAGATCATCACGGCCAAGGCGATCGAAAACGCAACGCGCGTGCTACTGGCGCTCGGCGGCTCGACCAACGGCGTCGTGCATCTGGCGGCCATCGCCGGACGGCTCGGCATGCCATTCGACCTCAACCGCTTCAATGAACTCTCCGACACCACTCCGGTTCTCGCTGCCGTCAAGCCTGTCGGAAACGAGTTCTATATGGAGGACTTCTATGCTGCCGGCGGTGTCGGTGCCGTCCTGCGCGAATTGAAGCCCCTGCTGCATCTGGACTGCATGACGGTCGCCGGGCAGACGCTGGGCGAGCGCCTCCAGGACGAGGACAAGATCTGGGTCGACCGCCGCGTCATCAAGCCCGCGTCGGACCCGATCGAACCCGAGGGCGGGCTTGTTGCCCTGTTCGGTTCGCTGGCGCCCGACGGGGCGATCATCAAGCGCTCCGCGGCGACCCCGGCCTTGTTCGAGAAGACCGGCCGCGCGGTTGTCTTCACCGGTCTCGACGACATGAACAACCGCGTTGACGATCCGGACCTCGATGTGACGGAGGACGATTTCCTTGTCCTCCAGAACGTCGGCCCGGCCTCGCCCGCCGCCATGCCGGAAGCAGGCTTCCTGCCAATCCCGAAGAAGCTTCTCCAGAAGGGCGTCAAGGATATGGTGCGTATGTCGGATGCCCGCATGTCGGGAACCGCCTATGGCACCATTATTCTGCACATCGCGCCGGAAGCCCACGTCGGCGGTCCGCTGGCATTCGTGAAGACGGGCGACCAGATCCGCCTCTCCGTCAAGGAGCGTCGCCTCGACCTTCTCGTCGACGAGAAGGAGCTGGCCAAACGCCGTGACGCATGGGCGAAAGAAAAACGGCCAATGCCCGAGCGGGGCTACGACCGCCTCTTCCGCGAGAACGTGCTGCAGGCAACCGAAGGCGCGGATTTCGCGTTTCTGGTCAAGAACGGCGGCAAGACCGGCTGACCGGTCCGGCCGCCAGCACGTCACCAACTCCGGCCAGCTTCCAGGCAGGCTGGAGTTGGCCCAGACCACATTGCCGGTTCAAGGCTTCACATTCCTTGTCCATGGGCGTTGCCCCCGCTCGTCCTCGACCGTGCGGATCTCGATCCGTGACGAAGACGAACCCCGGTAGAAATCCGCAAGCCAGGACGCGACAGCCCCATAGCCGAGCGCCATCGCCCCGGCACGCGCGGGATCCACCCCGGTTCCAGTGATGTTCGGCGTCGGCAGCGGCACAACACGATCAGGCAAACGCACCGCATGTGTGCCAAGCGCCGTCAACTCCTGCCGTGTGATCACGTGATCGGGCCCATCGCACGAGATTTTCCCGCTGCCGAGCCAGACCAGCAGTTCTGAGCGACGGCAGTCATCCCGCAAGGCGGCCGCCAACCGGTCAATGGCAATACTTTGCCCCTTTTCCTTCACGACACACCCCAGAGGATCGCAGTGGAACACCTTGCCACCATCGACTTCGCGCGGGTTTCGCTTGTCCCCATCGTGCTCCAGCCAGCGCGTCAATTCGAAGTTCGCATGCTTTCCGCCAATCGCCGCCCATCTGCCGTGCGGGTCCCGGGCCGCG